>CBFIGW010000077.1:0-14919 GCA_965662155.1 Maribacter sp.
AGCGTATTATGCGCTAATAAATTATGACGAAGTAACCCCAAGACCGGATCATTTGTCGGATAGTATTAATTGGTATGCCATAGATGAGCTACCACCTTTGATGATGGACCATAGGCAAATCGTTGATATGGCCTTACAGGTTTTGAGAAAAAACCTAGAACGAAAAATTATCGGAATGAATTTGTTGCCAACAAAATTTACTATGAAACAGTTGCAGCAGGTTTATGAGTCTATTTTGGGGGAAACCTTAAGGCGAACCACTTTTCAAAGGAAAATGTTATCACTGGACATACTTGAAAGGCACGAAAAATTGTATCAGGGAAAAGCCCATAAGGCACCTTATTTATATAGTTTCAATTAACAATTATTTTAAAACCAATAACAACAAGTAACATGAAAAAATTAATTCTTAAATCAATTTTAATAGTAGCTATTGGCCTCTTCTTTTCTTGCAAAGAAAAAGCTGACAAAGCCAAAGAATTGGAAACGGCTCCGGAAGAAACAGTAAAGGAGGTGGCTAATTTTGGCGGTTTGGCACTCTATACCGTACGTGATGATATGGGAGCGGATGCTAAAGCAACTTTAAAGGCTGTTGCTGATGCTGGATATAAAAATATAGAAGCAGCAAATTATGCAGAAGGAAAATTCTATAATATGTCTCCTTTGGATTTTAAGGCATACTTGGATGAGATTGGTCTTAATCCGGTAAGTACACATCAGGGTTCGGTTACCATGGAAAATGCCGACCAAATGATGGCTGATGTAAAAGCAGCAGGTTTTGAATACTTTGTTATTCCTGTTCCACCAATGGGCATGTTTACTTTTAACATGGAAAACAGGACTATGAATATGAAAGGTACAGCTGCAGAGTTAGCTGAAATTTTAGATACCTTAGGCGAAAAAGCCAGTAAGGCAGGTTTAAAATTATTGTATCATAACCATGATTTTGAATTTAAGAAAAATGACAATGGAGTTGTAATTATAGATTATCTATTGGAGAACTGTAATCCAGAATTGGTAAATTTTCAAATGGATCTATATTGGGTAACCAAAGCTGAGGCTGATCCAGTTGCATATTTTGATAAATACCCAGGCAGATTTAAGATTTGGCATGTAAAAGACATGGATGATCAAGGTAGGTTTGCTCCGGTAGGTCACGGAAATATAGACTTTAATAGAATATTGGACCAAAAAGAGAAATCAGGAATGTTGTACTACATGGTAGAGCAAGACATGACCTTTGATGATTTAAAACCACTTGATGCCATAAAGATTAGTCATGACGGGCTAAAAGAAATTGGTTTTAAATAGTATTCATCATGAAAAGAAAAACGTTTATTAAAACCACAGCAGCATTTGCTGTGGTTACAGCTGTTAACCCATTTGTCTCCTGCAAATCAGAAAAGAAGGAAATGGTAAATCAAGTACCATTGGAACCTATTCGTACGAATTGGGCAGGCAATTACAGGTATAAAGCCAAAAATTTGTTTGAACCTGAAACGGTAGAGGAAATTCAGGCCCTTGTAAAGAAATTGGATGCCCAAAAAGCACTTGGCTCTAAGCACTGTTTTAATAATATTGCAGATAGTCCATTGAACCAAATTTCTACTAAAAACCTAAATGGGGTAATTGCCTTGGATGAGGAGCAAATGACCGTAACGGTAGGGGCAGGTTCCAAATATGGTGATTTTGCCCCTGAATTACATGAGAAAGGATATGCCTTACATAACCTAGCGTCATTACCACATATCTCGGTAGCTGGTGCTTGTGCAACGGCAACACATGGGTCAGGTGTATCAAATGGTAACTTGGCTACTGCAGTGACCGCTGTTGAATTAGTAAACGGAAAAGGAGAATTGATTCATCTAAAAAAAGGGGACGAAACGTTTTATGGTACGGTGGTTGGACTAGGGGCTCATGGAATTATCACGAAAATGACCTTGGCAATTCAAAAGACCTTTAATGTGAGACAGGACGTGTTTCAGGACCTTCCCTTACAATCCTTAAAAGATAATTTTGATGAAATACTATCCGGAGGCTATAGTGTAAGTCTATTTACAGATTGGCAGAATGAAAAAATCAGCCAAGTTTGGGTCAAACGAAGAAGCGATAAAGAGGTGAAAGATTTAGGTGATGATTATTATGGGGCAACGGCAGCCACCAGAAACCTTCACCCAATAACGGAACTTTCGGCGATTAACTGCACTGATCAGATGGGTGTTCCAGGTCCTTGGTATGATAGGCTTCCCCACTTTAAAATGGGTTTTACGCCAAGTAGTGGCGAGGAGTTGCAATCTGAATTTTTTGTACCTAGGGAAAAGGCCTTGGGTGCTATTTTAGCTCTGGAGAAAAAAAGAGGACTTATTTATCCTCAATTAATGATTACAGAAATACGAACCATTGCTGCTGATGAGTACTGGATGAGCCCTTGTTATAAACAAGATTGTGTTGCCATTCATTTTACATGGAAACAAAACCCTAAAGAAGTTGGAGAGTTGATTACTATGATAGAAAAGGAATTGGAACAATTCAATTTTAAGCCACATTGGGGTAAGATTTTCAGTATTTCTCCGGATATTTTGGCCTGTCGATATCCAAAATTTTATGATTTTGTGGCCTTGGCTCAAGAGAACGACCCTAAAGGAAAATTCAAAAACCAATATTTAAACAAAAATATATATCAAGTATAAAAAATAAGAACCAATGAAAAAACTAACTTTTAAAATTTGCTTATTACTTTTTGGCGCATCTTTCAGTATGATAGCTCAAGAAGTAAAAACAGGAAGTGATGTACCAGCGATCAATACTGAAAATGGTAAAGTTCGGGGATATATCGAAAATGGCATAAACATTTATAAAGGTATACCTTATGCAAAGGCGGAAAGATTTGAAGCAGCAGTAAAGCCAGATTCATGGGAAGGCGTTAAAAGTACCACGATGTTTGGTCCTGTTGCACCTTTAATTAATCCCACAACATCCATACAAGATGAACCAGAATTTGTATTTGATCATGATTGGGGCTTTCCTAATGAAGACTGTTTGAGCTTAAATATTTGGACACCAGAAGCATCGAACACCAAAAAAAGGCCTGTTATGTTTTGGATTCATGGTGGTGGATTTACTGCTGGATCTAGTCATGAGTTGCCTTCCTATGATGGTGAAAATTTAGCTAAAAAGGGAGATGTTGTAGTGGTTTCTATTAACCATCGCCTCAATGTGTTGGGTTTTTTGGACTTATCAGCTTATGGTGAGAAGTACAGGCATTCTGCCAACAACAGTATCTTGGATATGGTGATGGCATTGGAATGGGTAAAGGAGAATATTTCCAATTTTGGCGGCGACCCAAATAACGTAACTATTTTTGGACAGTCTGGTGGAGGAGCCAAAGTAAATACACTAATGGCCATGCCAAAGGCACAAGGCTTATTTCATAAAGCCATCAATCAAAGTGGTTCATTTAGGTCTGCCATGTTAGAAAAAGAAGATACCCAGGCCGTTGCCAAAGAAACCATAGAACAGCTTGGCTTAAATGAAAATACGGTTGACAGTATTCAAAATGTACCTTTTGAAATATTGGCAAAGGCAAGCTCCAAGGCATTAAAAGTAGTTGCCGAGAAAATGAAAGCGGAGGGAAAACCCGTTATTGGTTTTGGTCTCAATTGGGGTCCAAGTAGAGATGGTAACGATCTTCCCTACCAGGTATCGTCTCCTGAAGCTTTGGCACTTTCAAAAGATATTCCGTTATTAATAGGCACGGCAAAAAATGAATTTGCCCCATTTGCCAACATGAGGTTTGTAGGTGCGTCCGAGGAAACTATAATGAAACATATAAAGGACACCTATAAGGAAAAGGCCGATGATTATATAGTAGCGGCCAAAAAAGCCTATCCTAACGATACGGATCCTAAAGACCTACTGGATATAGATACAATGTTTAGGCCAGGCGCGGTAGTACAGGCCAATGAAAAATCTGAATTAAAGGACGGGGCTTCTGTATATATGTATTTATTCACATGGCAATCACCAGTTTTTGATGGTAAATACAAGGCATTACATTGTATGGAACTACCTTTTATGTTTGATAATATTGATCTAGCCAATCAAATGACTGGTGGTGGGCAAGCCGCTCACGAGTTGGCTGATAAAATGAGTTCTGCATGGCTTAATTTTGCCAAGACAGGGAACCCCAACACTAATAATTTGCCGGAATGGCCTGCTTATAATAAAAATAATACGGCTACAATGCATTTTGATATCAATTGCGCGGTGAAACCTCAATTAGATAAGGAACTATTTAGCATTGTAGCTGGAAATTAAAATTTAAACAAATGAAAATTATGAATTTAAATATCAATGTATTATCTCTATTAGTATTTGGAGTAATTCTAAGTAGTTGTAGTGATAAGTTTACTACAGAAATAAAGGAAGATATAACCATTGTTAATAATCAAGATGGGGCAACTTTAGGGTATTCCAACACATCAGGAATTAACATTATTTCTAAAGACAGGTTGGCCTTTAAGGATTTGAATAAGAACGGTAGCTTAGATGCTTATGAAGATTGGAGATTGCCTGTTAACGAAAGGGCAAAAGACCTTGCATCACAAATGAGTTTAGAGGATATAGCTGGATTAATGTTGTACAGTTCGCATCAATCTTTGCCTGGCAGAAGCCGAGGATTTGGTTCATCTAGCTATAATGGTAAAACATTTGCTGAGAGTGGTGCACTTGCGAGTGACTTATCAGACGAGCAAAAGAAATTTTTGACCGATGACCATTTGCGCCATGTTTTGATTACCTCTGTTGAAAGTCCTGAAGTGGCCGCACAATGGAACAATAATGCACAGGCTTTTGCCGAGGGGCTATATTTGGGTATTCCGGTGAATACGAGTTCAGATCCAAGGCATGGAAGTGATTCTTATGCAGAATTTAATGCAGGCGCTGGTGGAGACATATCTATGTGGCCGGGTACTTTGGGTATCGCAGCTTCTTTTGACCCTGCATTAATGAAACAATTTGGTGAAATTGCATCAAAAGAATATAGGGCCTTGGGAATTTCTACAGCCTTATCACCACAGATAGATTTAGCAACAGAACCACGTTGGAGCCGTTTTGATGGGACTATGGGTGAGGACCCTGACTTGGCCGCAGATTTGGCAAAAGCTTATGTAGATGGTTTTCAATCTACCGATGGTGGCGACTGGGGTATGCAGAGCGTAAATGCCATGGTAAAGCATTGGCCAGGTGGTGGACCGGAAGAAGGTGGACGTGACGGACATTTTGGTTATGGTGCCTACGCGGTTTATCCGGGAAATAATATTAAGGACCATATGAAACCTTTTACCGAGGGAGCCTTTAAGTTAGACGGACCAACAAAAATGGCTTCTGCGGTTATGCCATATTATACAATTTCTACAGGTGAAGGAGAAAAAGTCGCGAACGGTTATAATAAATATTTAATTACAGAAGTCTTAAGAGGTACGTATGGTTATGAGGGTGTATTGTGTACCGATTGGGGTATTACAAGGGATATTACCTCGGTTTCCAAGTTTGAAGGAAAACCTTTTGGGGTAGAAGGACTTTCGGTAGCGGAACGCCATTATAAGGCTATTGATGCAGGTATGGACCAATTTGGAGGAAATAATGATATGGGCCCAGTATTGGAAGCGTATAAGTTAGGAGTTGCAGAAATTGGAGAGGAAGCTATGCGCGCTCGTTTTGAGGAATCTGCTGTTCGTTTGCTCACCAATATCTTTAGAGTAGGTCTTTTTGAAAACCCTTATTTAGATGTTAAGGAAACTTCAAAAATCGTGGGTAACAGTGAATTCATGAAAGCTGGATTTGACGCACAACTAAAATCCGTAGTAATGTTGAAAAATAGCAACAAGAGCCTCCCTGTTAATACAAAACAAAAGGTTTATGTGCCGCAGCGTTACATTGCGCCAACCACAAACTGGTGGGGAGTTACCACGGAACCAAAAACCATAGATCCTTTTAATATGGAAATAGTGGCTAAATATTTTGACATAGTGGAATCTCCCGATGAGGCAGATTTTGCATTAGTTGGTATACAAAGTCCGGACGGAGGTGTAGGTTATAACAACGCAGATGTGGAAAAAGGGGGTAATGGTTATATTCCTATTAATTTGCAGTACAGTCCATACACGGCAGATACAGCTAGGGAAGTAAGTTTGGCCGGAGGCAGTCCGTTAGAGGATTTTACCAACAGGAGTTATAGAGGGAAATCCGTAACTACCATTAATTCTACAGATATGCAATTGGTGAACGATACTAAGAAAGAAATGGGTAGCAAACCAGTTATAGTTTCTATAAAAGTGAGCAAGCCTATGGTATTTTCAGAAATAGAACCAAGTGCTTCGGCCATTTTGGTTCATATGGGTGTGCAAGACCAAGCTTTAATGGAAATCATAACGGGCGCAACAGAACCTTCCGCTTTGCTACCGTTTCAGATGCCTGTGGATATGCTAACTGTGGAAGCACAATTTGAAGATGTGCCTAGGGATATGAAGCCTTATACGGATGCTGATGGTAATTCTTATGATTTTGCTTTTGGACTAAATTGGAAAGGAGTTATACAAGATGATAGGGTAAGTGCTTATAAATAAGAGATAGCAGTTTAAAATCAATAAAAAAAGCCAAGACATTTGTCTTGGCTTTTTTTTGTACTCGAGATGGGACTTGAACCCATACGGACTAATGTCCATTGGATTTTAAGTCCAACGTGTCTACCAATTCCACCACTCGAGCCTTTAATGTCTGCGCTTAGACATTAAGGATAAAAAGTCTGAGCGAAAAACGGGATTCGAACCCGCGACCTCCACCTTGGCAAGGTGGCGCTCTACCAGCTGAGCTATTTTCGCAAGTTTAAAAGAACGTGCATCTCTTAAAAGATGCGGATGCAAATTTAAAACAATTCTATAAATTGCAAAGCAATTTTTCAATTAAAAACCATTTAGTTTGGTAAGCACCTGAGCTATAGATACATTTAACTCTAATTGTACATTGGAACTTCGTAATGAGATACTAAAATTTAATAAACACGGACATTTTCTTGATTTTTGCATAGTGCCACTAAGGTGAAATCTAAAAATGTGTTTTTTATTCGTGTTTGAAAAAAATTAGATTCGTAATAGGTATTTTAATGTATAATAAGGGACTTAAGAAGTTGCCTTGTTCTTTTTAGAGAGCATACGCTTAATTTCATTCAATTTCATAAGTGCCTCTACAGGAGTCAAGGTGTTTATGTCTAAATGAACAATCTCCTCCTTGATTTGTTCTAGTAAAGGATCGTCCAGATTAAAAAAGCTCAATTGCATTTCATCTTGGGCCGATTGTAACTTATCCGTGAGTTCTTCACTGGAGTGGGATTTTTCTAACTTCTTTAAAATTTTGTTTGCCTTATGTATTACCTGTTGGGGCATACCTGCCATTTTCGCAACATGTATCCCAAAGCTATGCTCACTACCTCCTGGGGTTAATTTTCTTAGAAATAATACATTATCCTTTAGTTCTTTTACAGATACATTGTAATTTTTGATGCGCTCAAATGTACTGGCCATTTCATTTATTTCATGGTAATGTGTAGCAAATAATGTTTTGGCTCTTGCCGGATGTTCATGAAGATATTCTGATATGGACCACGCAATGGAAATACCATCATAGGTACTGGTGCCCCTTCCAATCTCATCTAATAAAACCAAACTACGTTCGCTAAGGTTATTTAAGATAGAGGCGGTTTCGTTCATTTCTACCATAAATGTAGATTCCCCCATGGAGATGTTATCACTGGCACCAACTCTTGTAAAGATTTTGTCTACATAACCTAATTTAGCTGATTCGGCGGGTATAAAACTACCCATTTGGGCTAGAAGAACTATGAGGGCCGTTTGTCTCAATATGGCAGATTTACCACTCATATTTGGTCCCGTAATCATTATGATCTGTTGGTCTTCACGATTTAGAAGTACATCATTGGCAATATAGGCTTCTCCTAAAGGCAGTTGCTTTTCTATAACGGGATGCCTTCCGTTTTTTATATCAATTTCAGTAGAATCATCCATAATAGGTTCTACGTAGTTATTTTCTTTAGCTAACTGGGCAAATCCACAAAGACAATCTAATTGGGCAATCTGTTGTGCATTGTTTTGAACAGGATTAATGTATTCCTGCATCCAAACTACCAATTGCAAGAAAAGCTGCTGTTCAAGGCTTTGTATGCGTTCTTCTGCACCTAATATCTTAGCTTCATATTCTTTTAGTTCCTCTGTAATGTATCTTTCTGCGTTCACTAAGGTTTGTTTACGTGTCCACTCTTCCGGAACCTTGGCTTTGTGTGTGTTTCTAACTTCTATATAATACCCAAATACATTGTTTGAAGCTATTTTTAAAGAGCTGATTCCCGTACGCTCTGCTTCCCTGCTTAGCATTTTGTCCAAGTAATCTTTACCGGAAAAAGCGAGATTTCGTAATTCATCTAATTCAGTGGAATAACCGTCAGCAATAGTCTTGCCCTTTAGCATATTAACAGGAGCTTCTTCGTTGAGCATTTCTTTGATCCTATTGCGCAACATATCACAAGTATGCAATTGGTCCGCAATAATATGTAATGCTTCACTTTTGCTTTGCGTCGTTAATTGCTTTACAGGAACTATGGCTTCTAAAGAGTTTTTTAACTGTACTACTTCTTTGGGATTAATCTTCCCGGTTGCTACTTTGGAAATGAGACGTTCCAAATCGCCCATTTGTTTAATGGATTGCTGCAACTTATGTAATAAGTTTTCCTCCTTGGTTAAATAGCTGACGACTTGGTGTCTTCTTTTAATTTTCTCGATGTTTTTAAGGGGCAGAGCTAGCCATCTTTTTAACATACGACCACCCATTGGTGAAATTGTCTTATCGATAACATCTAAAAGTGTCACTGCATTTTGGTGCGGGGAATGGTATAATTCTAGATTACGGATAGTAAAACGGTCCATCCAAATATATTCCTCCTCTGCAATCCGGGATAACGCACTAATGTGTTGTAATTGTCTGTGTTGCGTTTCCGATAAATAGTGCAATACCACCCCAGAAGCAATAATACCATGGTTAAGATGGTCTACACCAAATCCTTTTAAGGTTTTTGTCTTAAAGTGATTGGTTAGCGTTTCGAGTGCATAATCTTCTTGAAAAACCCAATCCTCCATAAAAAATGCATGAAATTGGTTGCCAAAAAGTTCTATAAACTCCTTTTTATGTGTTTTTGGAACCAGTACTTCGTTAGGGGAGAAATTTTGGAGCAATTTGTCTATTTGCTCTTCTGTGCCTTCTGATGTTAAAAATTCACCGGTTGAGATATCAACAAAGGAAACACCCAATAGTTTTCTTCCAAAGTGCACGGCGCATAAAAAATTATTGCTTTTAGCGCTTAATATATCATCGTTCATGGCAACACCTGGAGTCACCAGCTCTGTCACACCACGTTTTACGATGGTTTTGGTCATTTTTGGGTCTTCTAATTGGTCGCAAATAGCTACACGTTGACCCGCTTTTACCAATTTTGGTAAATACGTATTCAAAGAGTGATGGGGAAATCCGGCCAATTCTGTACGGTCCCCACCATTATTTCTATGGGTAAGAATAATACCTAAAATTTTGGATGCTTTTACCGCATCCTCACCAAAGGTTTCATAAAAATCCCCAACACGAAAAAGTAAAAGCGCATCAGGATATTTTGTCTTGATGGTATTGTACTGTTTCATTAAAGGGGTTACCTTTTTTGTTTTTGCTTTCTCTGCCACGTCCTTTTATCTGCCTATTTTTGTTCCTTTAGACGAATATATAGCATTACTTATGCTATATGAATTTTTGTTGATATTTAAGGTTGATAGTTGAAAAGTATTGAAATGAGAAAGTTAAAAAACGAAGAATTGGACCGTTTGGATGTTTCTGGATTTAAGGATGCAGTGAAAACACCGGTTACAATTGTTTTGGATAATATTAGAAGTTTAAACAATATAGGTTCTGTTTTTAGGACTTCCGATGCTTTTCTTATCAAGAAAATATATTTGTGCGGTATAACGGCAACACCTCCCCATAAGGATATTAACAAGACGGCATTGGGTGCTACGGAAAGTGTTGCTTGGGAATATGTGCCAGATACTTTGGGATTAATAAAAAAATTAAAATCTGATGGGGTTATAACGGTTTCCATAGAACAGGCTGAAGGGGCCGTTATGCTGAATGAATATACGCCGCGCGTTGGGGAATCATATGCCCTAATTTTTGGAAATGAAGTCAAAGGTGTACAACAAGATGTGGTTAGTACGAGCGATGTGGTATTGGAAATACCTCAATTCGGTACTAAGCATTCCTTAAACATTTCTGTTAGTGCAGGGGTTGTTATTTGGGATTTTTGGTTTAAACTAAAGCCATAAAAAAGCCCGAAATTAATCGGGCTTTTAATATAGTTTGAGTTAGTTAGTTTCTCATTAGAGAGGTGCAATAACGTAATTTCAAATGTCCTATGCAAGAAAATTGCCAAAATTGTGTTAATTACGTTGTGTTAAAGTAAAATCTTGGATGTTTTCTAAAATAAGGTTATAGTCTTCTTGTTGCGTAACAAAGTCTAATTGCGAAACATCTATAATCAATTGATTTTCTTGTGGGTAGGACTTTAAAAAATCCAAATAACCCCTATTTATGTTTTCTAGATATTTGGAATCTATTTGCTGCTCATAATCCCTGCCTCTTTTTTTGATTTGTTCTAATAACCTTTCGGTAGTCTGATACAGATAAACATAGATTTTAGGCTTTTTAATTTCTTTGTACATAACGTTGAATATCTTCCTGTACAACTCAAATTCATCCTTTTGTAAAGTGATGTTTGCGAAAATTAAAGATTTGAAAATATCATAATCACTGATCATAAAACTTTTAAATAAATCAAACTGGCTGGTATCATCCATGAACTGTTGGTATCTATCTGCCAAGAAAGACATTTCCAATGGAAATGCATACCGGGATTGGTCCTTGTAAAAATTAGGAAGGAACGGATTGTCCGCAAAACGTTCTAATATAAGTTTTGCATTAAAGTCCTCGGAAATTTTAGTGGCCAAGCTTGTTTTTCCAGCTCCAATATTACCTTCAATAGCTATAAACTGAAGATCGCTAAACAGTGCTTCCCTATTGGCGAATAATTTATCATTTAACTTAGTCATGACACTTTTGTCCCTGCACTCTTGCAATAGATTTCGAGTATCCTTGTTTAGAACAGGGTGGTAAAATTGTGGCGCTATATCTGCAAGCGGGCGCAATACAAATCTACGTTCCTGCATTCGAGGATGTGGAATGGTAAGGTCTTCACTGTTTATTATTTCATGATCGTAGTATATGATATCAAGGTCTATAGACCTGCTTTCATATCCTTGGTCCAAAGTTCTTGCCCTGCCCATCTCCTTTTCAATGTACATAAGCTTATCCAGAACCTTTTGAGGAACAAGATCGGTCTCTAATTTTATACATGCATTGAGGAAATCATCAGAGTCAAAACCCCATGATGGGGAACTATAAATTGAGGATAGAGCACTGATTTTACCAATATGATCGGATATTTGAAAAATAGCCTTTTGAAGGTTTTTTTTCTTTTTACCCAAATTACTGCCTATGGAAAGTAATACTGTTTTTGTAGTAGTCATATATTAATGGCAAATTAACTAAAACAAATTCACATTGGTTATCTTTGAAATGTTATAAAAATTGCAAATAAATGAACTTTTTAAGAAATCTTTTGGCAGCAATACTTGGTTGCTTGGTAGCCTTTGGTATCCTGTTTGTTATGTTCTTCATCTTTGTTGCTTTATTGGGAAGTGGGGAGGATAAAGTGGTTATTAAGGATAATTCTATTTTGGAATTACAACTACAACGTCCTTTGGCAGATTATACGGGTACTAGCGAGGTAAATCCGTTTTCTGGGATTTTTGAGGAGCCACAAGGATTAGATGAGATTTTACATGCCATTTCGGTTGCTAAGGATGACGACCGTATTCAAGGCATTAGTATCAATAATAATTTTATTATCGCAGGACTTGCTCAAACACAAACGATTAGAAGGGTATTGAATGAATTTAAAGAGTCCGGTAAATTTATTTATACCTATGGAGATTTTTATACACAGAAAGATTACTATTTGGCAAGTGTGGCAGATTCAATTTTCTTGAACCCAGTGGGTGTTCTGGACTTTAAAGGATTGTCTTCAGAAGTCTTGTACTATAAAGATTTACAAGAAAAAACCGGTATTAAGATGGAGGTAATACGCCATGGAAAATATAAAAGTGCAGTGGAGCCTTATTTAGAAAATGAAATGAGCGAAGCCAACCGTACACAAATAAAGGAACTCATACAATCCTTGTGGAATTCTATGGTGACGGACATAGCCGATGGTAGAGGAATGTCTGAGTTGGACTTGAATACTATTGCCGACACCTTAGGAGGTAGGTCGCCAAAATATGCTAAGAATAGTGGTTTAATAGATGATGTTATTTATTATGATCAGTACGAAGGAAAGTTGGCTAGTGCAATTGATGTAAACTCTAATAAGGAAATTAACTATGTAAATCTTGACGAATACGTAGCATATTCTAACAAGAAAATATTAAAATCCGGTACGGATAAAATAGCAGTGATTTTTGCACAAGGTGAAATATTTTATGGAGAAGGAGGTCCTGATATCATTGGTCAAGGAATAATTAATAAAGCATTAATAAAAGCAAGGGAAGATGAAAAGGTAAAAGCGATAGTTTTAAGAGTAAATTCCCCTGGTGGTAGTGCACTTACTTCCGATATTATTTGGCGCGAAGTGGAATTGGCAAAGGACGTAAAACCAGTTGTAGTATCTATGGGTAACGTAGCTGCCTCTGGAGGTTATTATATTGCCGCCGGAGCAGATAAAATTTTTGCAGAACCTACAACAATTACGGGTTCTATTGGTGTTTTTGGTACCGTGCCTAATATAAATGAGTTGGCAGCCGATATTGGCATTAACGCGGAGCAGGTAGGGACCAATAAAAATTCGATTGACTACTCTTTGTTCGAGCCAATGACAGATGCGTTTAGAAATCAGGTACAAGAAGGCATTGAAGAAACATATAACACTTTTTTGCAACGTGTTGCAGCAGGTAGAAAAATATCCCTAGAAGAAGTTGATGAGATGGCCCAGGGTAGGGTTTGGAGTGGTGTTGAAGCACAAAAAATTGGATTAGTGGATGAGTTGGGGACCTTGGAAGACGCCATTTCGGCAGCCGCAGAAATGGCAGAAATAGAGGAATATGGTATTAGAAAGTACCCTAAATATAAATCTAGTTTTGAGCAATTCATGGAGGATATTAGCGGGGCTAGCGCTAAAACCAAAGAGTCAATATTAAGGGAGGAAATAGGGGATGAAGCATATAGGGTTCTAAAAGAAGTAAAATCCTTTACGGAGCAGAAAGGGGTACAAGCGAGAATGCCGTTCACATTGAACATTAAATAATGTTGCAAAAGGATAAGTTAGTTGCACGAAGGATATATTTATACCTCGGTGCTCTGTTCATTACCTCCTTGGTGGTATCCAATTTAATATTTCAAAAATTTTTTTATTGGCAGCCTTTTGGTGATGTCACTATTTTCGGAGCCCCATTGTTTGAGGTGTCAGTTGGTATTTTGCCTTATCCTATTACATTTTTAATTACCGATATCATATCTGAAATTTTTGGAAAAAAGAAAGCAAACCAAATTGTAATCGCTGGTATATTTGCATCTTTCTTTTCATTGACAATAGTGTATACTGCAAATGCAGTACCGGCAACTAGTTGGTCGCCGGTAAACAATGCACTATTTACTTCTGTTTTTGGGAATACCATAATTGCCGTATTTGCCTCTATGATGGCCTATCTTTTGGCACAATTCGTTGATATACAGATTTATCATTTTTGGAAAAACTTAACTCAAGGAAAATATCTTTGGTTACGAAATAATTTTTCAACTTTCTCTTCTCAGTTTATAGATACATTAACCGTAGTAGCCCTATTATGTTTCTTCGGGGAAATTCCTTGGGATAAATTTACGGGCCTTGTTGTAAGTGGATTTATTTTTAAGATAATTATAGCATTTCTAGACACTCCTTTACTGTATTTGTTCGTATATATACTAAGAAAGCGTTTTCAGCTTGCTGTTGGGCAAGAAATAGACCTTGACGCATAATATAATTTTCAAATTTTAGTTGTTAAGAAAAATCGTACTTAAGTATGAAAAAAAAGATAATAAGGATAGTTGGTGTAGTTGTAATATTAATTGTAGCACTTTTGGTGGCAATTCCCTTCTTTTTGGAGGCAAAAATTGGAGATATCATAAAGAACAATGTGAATACTAATGTGAATGCTACATTAGAATTTTCAAAAGCTGATTTAAGTCTTATCAGTGCTTTTCCAAATGCGAGTGTTGCTCTTGAAGATGTAAGTCTGGTAAATAAAGCTCCTTTTGAAGGGGATACCCTCTTTGCCGCTAAGAACGTTTCATTGACCATGGGTATTATGCAACTTTTTAATGGGGCCGATGAGTCAATAGCTATCAATACCCTGTTAGTGTACGATGCGCTTTTACATATAAAAGTTGATGAGCAAGAGAATGCCAATTACGACATTGCAATAGATTCTTCGCAACCTACAGCGAATACTTCGGTAGCCACAGATGGTTTTTCTTTTAATATGGAAACCTATGAAATATCCGATTCTAAAATTTTGTATGATGATTTTTCAACTGGGATGCATTTAATAGTTGATGAGGTAAACCATAACGGAACGGGAGATTTGTCTTTGGCCAGTTCACAATTGGATACACATACAGAAGCTTTGGTTTCCTTTGAAATGGACAGTACAAATTATC
>CBFIGW010000078.1:0-14916 GCA_965662155.1 Maribacter sp.
GTAATGAATCTTAGATTTATTTAATGAAAATGTAACGTTTATGGCGGTTTGCTAATAAATAATGAATAAAAAAGAGTTATAAAAGTGCTGATATACCATTTTGGGACAACCACTCCATATCAGATTCAATTTCACAATCTACTGTTTTGTGGCCAAAACATTTGTCTTTTAGATTTCCCTGTTTTTCAATAGTTGGTTTGAAAATAATTTTACCCTGCTCTAAAACTTCTTTGTATAGAACACCAAAACAACTATTTTCAGCTAATGAAGTATTTATGTTATGTGCGTTTTTTATTAAAACATCAAAAAACATTTTATTGTTTTCAGGAATAGCAAGGTAGTCATCTACTGTATAGGAATTTGCCCTACCATGGATGATAGTGTCTATAGCTGTTATTAGTGCTGTATAAATTAATTCTCGCGTTTTTTCACGTTGATAATCCATTGGGTAATGACCAGATTCAAATAATATTGTAGGTGTGTTTTTCATTTGAAAAGCATCTCCAACACAATTTGGATTAAAACTGTCGTCATACCTACCTACTTGTCCTTTTATTAGGTTTTGCAGTTTACTATTTATTGCCGCGATTAGCAACATGCTCAATTCCCTAGATTCGGAATTGCTTCTTTCCTTATCGAAAGCAGGTGCCAAAAATGATACGGTTGCAGGTTTATTGGTAGCGCCTACATTAAAAATGGTACGTTGATCATGAAGGTTAAAGCAATAATCTGGTTTAAACTTGTCGTAAACACTTTTTAAAATTTGACTCTCTGGTTGTGAAAGATCTTGAGCATCTCTATTTAAATCTATTCCATTGGCATTAACCCTTGTATAGGCTGCAGCTCCATCTGGATTTAAAATCGGAATTATTTTAAATGTACATGATGCCAATATTTTTTCGGCCTTATCTTTTTCCTCATGAAACAAATTCAATACATCTAAAACTGCTTTTGTGGTAGTAGACTCGTTACCGTGCATCTGCGACCACATGAAAATTTTAATTTTTCCTGTTCCTATCGTAACCTCGTAAATTGGTTTATCATCTACAGAACTACCTATTATTTGCAAATTAAAACTGGAATCCAAGCGCTTCAAAAATCCTTCGATATGTTCATTCGTAACATATCTTCCCTGCACTTCTTTTAACTTAAAATAACCGTAATCAATTTCTTCTCTATCCATAAAATTAATAATGCCATGCAAAAATACAATAGTTAAAAATTACAATTGTAATTAATTTTTGCTTTATCCGGATAGAGATTTCCATATTAAATTTACATTAGTGTATTAGAAAACATAATTGATTTAAAAATAATTATAATAATATATAAATCAGTATTTTATGTATTAATATATAAACTATTAGTATAATTAATATTAATAATATTTAAATACTTTTAACATTAGTTTATTTCAATGAGTAGGAATATGGTTTAATATTGTAAACATTTATGGAAGTAGAATTAGTTGTAAAAAGAATAGAGCAAATTATGGCGCATTACCAGCTTACTGCAGCTTCTTTTGCAGATAGTATAGGTGTGCAAAGATCCTCCATTTCACATTTGCTAAAGGGCAGGAACAAACCAAGTCTTGAATTTGTCTGTAAGCTTACGGAAGTTTATGAGGAGGTAGATTTATATTGGCTGTTATACGGGAATGGTGATTTTCCTTTAACCAATACAACACCTTCGAGCACAAAAAAAATAGAAAGGGCAAAATTGACAGATATTGACCAAAGTTCTGTAGAAATAGAAAAGATTGTCACTTTTTACAAAAATGGCACGTTTACCACCCACTTCCCCAAAAAACGATAATAAATAATCAACAAATAGCTATTCGATTAGTGATGAATTTCATTATTTTGCGAGTATGATAAAAAGGCTTTTTATTGTATTAGGCATACTCCTGTTCGTTAGTTCATGTTATGAGCCACAAAGAGACTGTAGTTCTTACAGAACTGGTGAATTTCTATTTAATTACGAAATAGGAGACTCTATAAAGACAGGTAGGTTCACAAGGGACGAAACCTATAGCATAGACTATTATGACGGCAAGATTGATAGTGCACGCATAAGATGGATAAATGATTGTGAGTTTGTCCTCCAAGATATACACAGTAAAATGGGTGTTCAATATAAAATAATTAGTACAACGGATAGTTCGTACACCTTTCAGTATTCAAATGCTGTAAGAAACCCAAACCGTAAATTAATAGTCAAAACCGGTACAGCCTTTAAAACCAATTAATATGTTTGAAATCTTCACCAGTCCAGATGCATGGATCGCTTTGTTAACGTTGACATTTTTAGAAATTGTTCTGGGAATTGACAATATTATTTTCATATCGATTGCTGCTGGTAAGCTTGAAAAAAATCAAAGAAAAAAAGCCACCAACATTGGGTTAGTATTAGCTATGGCCATGCGTATAATCTTGCTTTTTGGCATATCCCTATTAACATCGATGAAAAAACCATTCTGGATGATAGATTCTGATTGGATTACTGGTGGTATTAGCGGGCAAGCACTTATCTTATTTGCTGGCGGACTGTTTTTGCTTTATAAGAGCACAAAAGAAATACACGAAAAAGTAGAGGATAAAGGACATGACGAGAGAGAGGTAAAGAAAGCAAGGTCCACTTCTTTGAGCAATGCCATTGTTCAAATAACCATAATAAATATTGTCTTTTCATTTGATTCTATATTAACGGCCATAGGAATGACAAACGGCATTTCCCCCGACCCGAACGATGCATTGATACTTATGGTGGTTGCGGTAGTAATATCCGTTATAATTATGATGTTGTTTGCCAATCCTGTTGGCGAGTTTGTAAATAGGCATCCATCTATTCAAATTTTGGGGCTTTCTTTCCTAATACTCATTGGCTTTATGTTAATTGCCGAGGCGGCCCATTTAGGCCATTTAATTGTGTTTGGCAATGAGGTTGGAACAATACCAAAGGGATACCTTTATTTCTCCATTGCCTTTTCGCTGATGGTAGAGTTTTTTGATTTAAGAATGAAAAAGAACAAAGCACCACAAAAGGAAATAGCATCTGAAAATTAACTGAAGTATAGGTCAATAGATAAGCAATGTAAGATAGTTTGGACTAAGGGTGAAAATTCAAGAATTTTCACCCTTAGTCTTTTAAAGACCATTTATCATTAATTGTTTTATTTACTATCTTGAAGGCCACAAGATGCGAAAATCCGTTATAACTTAAACTACAATTACCAACATGAGCAAAGAAGCAAAAAAGAATACTCATATTTCTAGACGATCTTTTGTAAAAAAAGCCGCAATGGCCTCGTCCGTATTTATAGTCCCGAGACATGTGCTTGGAGGTTCGGGGTTTATATCGCCCAGTGATAGGCTAAACATAGCGGCAATTGGTGCTGGAGGAAAAGGACATAGTGATATCGTAAACGCATCTGTAAATGGAAGAGAGCGCGTTGTTGCCCTATGTGATGTTGATTTTTCTGGTTCTGCTGCCAAAACGGTAGAGAAATTTCCAAAAGCAAAGCTATTTGATGATTTCAGGATAATGTTGGATAAGAAAAAGAATATTGATGCAGTTACCATATCCACACCAGACCATGTACATGGGCCTGCGGCCAAATGGGCTATGGAACGTGGTATTCATGTATATGTGCAAAAGCCAATGACCCATAATATTCGCGAGGCAAGAATGCTTACGGGAATGGCCAGGACCAATAAAATAGTAACCCAAATGGGGAATCAAGGTGGTTCCAATCCATTATTGGATATGGTTCAAAAATGGATAGATGAAGATAAAATAGGTGCTGTTTCCAAAGTCCAAGTTTGGACGAACAGGCCAGTTTGGCCACAAGGAGGACAAATGCCAGAACCAGATGTAAGTAAAAAACCAAAAGACCTTTATTGGGATTTATGGCTAGGACCTGCTCCTGAACGCGAATTTACACCAAACCTTCATCCCTTCAATTGGAGAGGATGGTGGGATTACGGAACCGGAGCTCTTGGCGATGTTGGCTGTCACTTAATAGACATCCCGTTTAGAACCTTAAATCTAAAATACCCAACAGATGCCGAATGTAGTGTAGGTTCTGTCTTTTCTCAAATGTGGCGTCCGGATTATCATCCTGAAGGTTGTCCGGCCTCTTCTTTTATAACGTTGCATTTTGATGAAACAGATAAGTCAAAATCACCTATTGAAATGACTTGGAGTGATGGCGGTATTAGACCATCGCACCCAGATATAATTCCTGCAAATGATGATATTGGCGGAAAAAACAGTGCCAATGGAGTACTCATAATTGGTGAAAAAGGAATTATATCCACGAATATAAATGACAGCTCTCCATTAATGCCCAAACTATACTTAAACGATGGCACTACTGAATTTGGACCAGAAGTTGAAGAAAATTTAGAGCCAGAATACGGTCATCAACGTAAATGGGTAGATGCCTGTAAGGCAGGTTTTGGTAGTGAGGAACATTTAGGGCTAACCTCTTCATTTGATTACGCCGGACCAATGACCGAAACGGTATTGATGGGTAACTTGGCAATACGGAGTTATATGCTGCAAAAAGAGAACTCAGAGGGGAATATGGACTTTTTTGCCCGTAAAAAACTATTATGGGATGGTGAAAACATGAGAATCACCAACCTTGAGGAAGCAAACCAATTTGTTGGCCGCACCTATAGAGACGGTTGGGAAGTTTAGAATTTCAAAACCAATTGTGTTTTAATTTGGTCTACTAAAAGCCACTTCTGGATTGGCTTGCTTCTGCTGTTTAAACAGGCGTTGCTGTTGTTTTACAGTCATGGTACTTCCATCATGGCTCCATCCTGGTGGGCCAAAAATATACATGAGTTTATGTGAAAATTTATCAACCTTTTTTACATCTGCCCAAATATCCTTGAATTCATGCGTAAGTATAACGATAGGGTTATATGATTGTGGAGCATGTATTACACCAAATTTAACTTCTAAATCATCATCTAATTCTTTCCAAGTACCAAAAATCTTATCGAAAATATTTAAAAACCCACCATGGTTTTTATCTAAATATTCCACATTTTGTGCATGGTGTACTTGGTGCATAGTATGTGTATTAAATATTTTTTCAACCCAGCCCATTTTTGGGACATACTGTGAATGCAATTGAAATTGCCAAAAAGATTCTATGGCCAAAGCAAAAATTACAACTTCTACAGGAAAACCAATAGCTGGCATCCACATGTAGAAAAAGGGCTTGTACAACAGAGTAAACCAGCCATTTCTAATAGCGGTACCTAAATTAAAATGGTCGGAAGAATGATGCACGATATGTGCAGCCCAAAGAAGTCTTATTTCGTGATTGGCCCTATGAAACCAATAATAGGTGAAATCATCCGCAAATTGTGCTAAAACAAAAATATACCACTCATATCCAAAAGGAGTATATCCCATGATATTCCTACGTGCACCTGTAACGTTATCAACTATTGGATTAAACAATTCATAAGTAAAATTAAAAACTACAATTAAGACAGTCACCTTTAATAATGGGCCTAGGATAGCAGAGCCTATACCCATGGCCCCACTTGCCATAAGGTCTTTCCATACATATAAATCCTTATCACCGTGAGTATGGCTGTAGGTGATTTCTAATAAAATGAAGGCAATGAAGCAGGGAACTCCATAAATAAGGGGGTTTGTTAAATCCATTCTTTCAATTCAATTTCCGCCAAATATAGTTATAAATGCCACTACTAGGGAACATGTTTAACTTTTAACTAGGCTTATAACTAATTATGGTCATTACGGTTAAACAACTAACTATTTACTTTTTTGTTTTAAAATATTGTTTTGCTCTTGTAATAACTTTTCCATGTTTGATAACAATTCAATGTTTTTAGGTGTTTCGACCTCATTGTTTTCAGGGTCTTCTGCTTTATCCTTAAAACGATTGATAAATTTTAAAATAACAAAAATGGTAAAAGCTATGATGCTAAAATCTATGATAACCTCCAAAAACTCTCCATAACCAATATAAACTTCTTCCATTTCCTCTGTACCTACCCTAAGAATCCATTTTTTATTAGTCAAATTAACATCATCCGTTAGCAAAGATAATGGAGGCATAACCACTTTTTTCACCAAGGTATTTACAACATTGTTAAAAGCGGTACCTATAATAATACCAATGGCCATATCAATCATATTCCCCTTAACCGCAAAATTCTTAAACTCTTGAAAAAGACTTTTCATTTTGGTCAATTAAAAAAGTTTGGTTTGGCTATCATCATTTTTATCGCCGTTAGCATCACCATTGCTTCCTGCTACATTTTCCTCGTCTACAACTTCAATATCAACCGCTGCATCAGACTTCGGCTCTTCAAATGGCAATGGGTCTAAAAGATTAATGTTTTTCACTTTCTCGGCAATCAACTGATTACCTAAAGCTTTTATCCCTTTAATAGATATAAAGTCCTCAATATCAATATTTAAGCTCTCTTTTGCCTCTTTTCCTCTTGGCTTTGGAAATTCTACTTCTATCATTGGTCGCCAATCTGTAGTCACTAATTCTAAATATGATTTTGGGTGGTCCGATATGAATGTTTCCTCTTTGTTTTCATTTTCAATCAGGAATCGTTTTACATAATAACGTTGTTTGTCTCCTTCCCAATAAATTGCCGAAATAGGTTTCTTGGGATTCCATTTTTCTAAAACGATCATATTATCGTCAAAGTGGGAAGTTAGCACAGGAGAAATTGTTTTCACAATTCCTTTTTGGGTTATAATCAACAACAAATCATCTCCCCTAAATTCGCCCACTAGTTCTCCTCTACCATCGACATTTAGACGTCTTACAACATCATCAAACCAAATTTTTCTTGGCTTTAACGTAGAAACCCCTTTCTCCTTTAATTCTATTCTTTTTACCGTGTATTTGGTAACAATATTACCTTTTGACCCTCTACCTTTAATTAAGACATCAGCAAAATCTACATCCCATTTTAGTTTTTTAATGCTGCCAGCCTGCCTTAGATTTACGGTAACCACTTCTGCTTCACCATTGGGGTTGGCGGTGAAATATAGGACTTGTGAATTAGGACTGCCTGCGGTTAAATCATATGATTTGTCCCTAGTTACAGATGTAACATTGTATCGCTTTATATACGTAGCACCACCTTTACCGTCCTTATAGATCATATTATAAGTGGTTCTTTTGTCTTTCTTTTTAAAAACGGCGGCATGAATTATGTTTTTACCTATAAATGTTTTGGCATCCACTTTGGTAACCTGCATTTTACCGTCTTTGGTAAATACGATTATATCATCAATATCGCTACAATCCGTAATATACTCGTCTCTTTTTAAAGATGTTCCTATAAAACCTTCCTCACGGTTTACATAAAGCTTTGTATTTCGTATCGCTACTTTGGTAGCTTCTATATCATCGAAAACCCTAATTTCCGATTTACGTTCGCGACCCTCACCGTAGGTAGATTTCAAATTCTTGAAATAATCTACGGCAAAATCAATCAAATGCTCCAAATGATGTTTTACTTGGGCTATTTTTTCCTCTAATGAATCTAAATATTGTTGGGCTTTATCTAAATCGAATTTTGATATACGCTTTATCCTGATTTCCGTTAGTCTAACAATATCAGCTTCTGTCACTGTTCTTCGTAAATGACCTACATGTGGTTTTAAACCTTTATCTATAGCGCCAATAACACCCTCCCAAGTTTCCTCTTCCTCAATATCCCGATAGATTCTATTTTCTATAAAAATACGCTCCAAAGAAGCAAAATGCCATTGCTCTTCTAGCTCGGACAATTGTATTTCCAACTCTTGCTTTAGCAATTCTACTGTAGCATCAGTTGAGCGTTTTAGCATTTCTGTTACCCCAATAAATAATGGCTTATTATCCTCTATTATACACCCTAGCGGGGAAATAGAAGATTCACATGATGTAAATGCGTATAAAGCATCTATGGTTTTATCCGGTGATATCCCAGAAGGTAAATGCACCAAAATCTCGACATCCGCTGCCGTGTTGTCTTCAATTTTTTTGATTTTTATCTTCCCCTTATCGTTTGCTTTAAGTATAGAATCTATTAAAGAGGAAGTATTGGTTCCGTATGGTATCTCATTGATAACCAACGTATTTTTATCTTTTTGAGATATTTTAGCCCTTACCCTTATTTTACCTCCACGAAGTCCGTCGTTATAGTTGGTAACATCTATTATACCGGATGTGGGAAAGTCTGGAAAAATAGAAAAACGCTTCCCTTTTAAATGCTTTATGGATGCATCAATGAGTTCAACGAAATTGTGAGGTAAAATTTTTGTAGACAAGCCTACCGCGATTCCTTCGGCTCCTTGTGCCAACAATAGTGGAAATTTTACCGGTAGATTTACGGGTTCCTTTTTACGCCCATCGTAGGACTGCTGCCATTCTGTAATTTTAGGGCTAAATACTACTTGTAGCGCAAATTTGGAAAGTCGAGCTTCAATATATCTTGATGCAGCGGCCCTATCCCCTGTTAAGATATTGCCCCAATTTCCTTGGGTATCGATCAATAAGTCTTTTTGACCTATTTGGACCATGGCATCTGCTATACTTGCATCCCCGTGAGGATGGTATTGCATGGTATGCCCAACAACATTGGCCACTTTGTTATAGCGACCGTCATCCAATTCCTTTAAGGAATGCATGATTCGCCTTTGTACTGGTTTAAAACCATCTTCAATAGCAGGTACGGCACGCTCCAAAATTACGTAAGAAGCATAATCCAAAAACCAATCTTTATACATACCCGTTACCCTAGTGAGGGCTTCCGAAGCATCTTGGCTTACAGCATCATCTGCAAATTGATTTTCGTTTGGTTCTTGGTTCAGTTCGTCATTTTCTTCCATTCAGAAGCAATCGAATTAATATCGTTTATAATTATTTTTCTTCAATTAAATCAACCTCCACCTTAAGGTTTTCAATAATAAACTCTTGTCGGTCCGGCGTATTTTTACCCATGTAAAAACTTAATAGTTCCTCTATGGACATGGCTTTGTCTAACATTACCGGTTCTAATCTAATATCATCACCAATAAAGTGTTTGAATTCATCCGGGGAAATTTCCCCCAATCCCTTAAAGCGTGTTATTTCTGGTTTTCCTGTTAATTTATTAATGGCCATTTGTCTTTCCTCATCACTATAACAATAAATGGTTTCCTTTTTATTGCGCACCCTGAATAAAGGAGTTTGTAAAATATACAAATGGTTTTCTTTTATCAATTCTGGGAAAAATTGCAAAAAGAAGGTGATTAGCAACAACCGAATATGCATACCATCCACATCTGCATCAGTAGCAATAACAATATTGTTATACCTTAAATCCTCCATGGATTCTTCAATATTCAGCGCTGCTTGTAACAAATTGAATTCCTCGTTTTCGTAAACAATTTTTTTGGACATACCATAGGAATTCAATGGCTTACCTCTAAGACTAAATACCGCTTGTGTATTTACATTTCTTGATTTGGTAATTGAACCCGATGCAGAATCTCCCTCGGTAATAAACAAGGTACTGTCCAAGCGATTGTCTTTTTTCATATCGCCCAAGTGCACCCTGCAATCCCTAAGTTTCTTATTATGCAAACTTGCTTTTTTGGCCCTGTCTCGCGCTAATTTTCTAATACCGGAAAGTTCTTTTCTTTCCTTTTCCGCCATCATAATCTTTCGCTGGAGCTTTTCTGCCGTCTCTGGATTCTTATGCAGGTAATTATCTAAATATTTACCCACAAAATCGTTGATATAGGTTCGTACCGTAGGAAACTCACCACCCATATCCGTGGACCCTAATTTGGTTTTAGTTTGACTCTCAAAAACGGGTTCCATTACCTTAATGGAGATAGCGGAAATAATAGATTTTCTTATGTCCGAAGCATCGTAATTTTTACCATAGAAATCACGTATAGTTCTAACCAAGGCCTCTCTAAACGCAGCCTGGTGTGTTCCTCCTTGTGTGGTGTGCTGACCATTTACAAAAGAATGGTACTCCTCACTATATTGGGTTTTACTATGCGTAATGGCAATTTCTATATCGTCTCCTTTCAAGTGAATAACTGGGTAGAGCATATCCTCTACATTGTTATTATCTTCCAATAGGTCTTTAAGACCGTTTTCCGAATGAAATTTCTCACCATTAAAAACTATGGTAAGGCCAGGATTTAAATACACATAATTTCTTAGCATGCGTTCTACATACTCATTACGGTATTTGTAATTCTTAAAAATACTTTCGTCTGGTATAAAAGTTACCTTGGTACCTTTTCTTTTGGATGTTTCTATAGGTCCTTCTTCTTTGTCCAAGTTTCCAAAACTGAATTGAGCTGTTTTTACTTGACTATCACGAGAGGATTGTACCTCAAAAAAACTGGAGAGTGCATTAACAGCTTTGGTACCTACGCCATTTAAACCAACAGATTTTTTAAAGGCCCTACTATCATACTTACCACCGGTATTCATTTTAGAGACAACATCTACTACTTTACCCAATGGTATACCACGACCATAATCGCGTACTTTTACAACCTTATCTTTTATGGTGATTTCAATGGTTTTACCGGAACCCATTACAAACTCATCTATACAGTTGTCTATGACTTCTTTTAAAAGAATATAAATTCCGTCATCGGCAGAAGAACCGTCCCCTAATTTACCAATATACATTCCTGGCCTTAATCGGATGTGTTCTTTCCAATCGAGCGAGCGGATATTGTCTTCGGTATATTGAGATTCTTGGGACATTACAATAAAAATTTATGAAAGTGATGCTAAAGATAGCACGACTTATAAAAAGAAAAAACCCCTTGTCCGTAAAGTAATTAACAATAGAGTGGCTGCTATTGTTGATATTTCAACGTTTACACGTTGAATCTAAAATGCATAACATCGCCATCTTTAACAATGTATTCCTTTCCTTCAACACGCATTTTGCCAGCTTCCTTCACTTTGGCCTCACTGCCGAAATTGACGTAATCATCATATGATATCACTTCTGCACGAATAAATCCTTTTTCAAAGTCTGTATGGATAACACCCGCAGCCTGTGGAGCCGTAGCACCTACCGGAATGGTCCAAGCCCTAACCTCTTTTACCCCGGCGGTAAAGTAAGTCTCAAGGTCTAATAATTTATATGCCCCTCGTATTAATTTTGCCGAACCAGGTTCGTCCAAACCTAGGTCCTCTAGAAACATTTGACGTTCCTCATATGTTTCCAATTCTGTAATATCCGCTTCCGTTCCAACGGCTAAAACTATGACTTCTGCGTTCTCATTGGCCACGGTTTCCTTAACTTTTTCAACGTAGGCATTACCACTAACAGCAGCACCTTCATCTACGTTACAAACGTAAAGTACCGGTTTATCTGTAATGAACTGTAATGGTTTGACATAGTCAGATCGGTCTTCTTTAGAAAGGTCAATTGCCCTAACAGATACGCCTGCTTCTAAACCATTTTTAACCGCTAGTAAAACTGCTTCCTCTTTTTGAGCTTCCTTATTCCCTGTTTTTGCAGCTCTTTTTACTTTATCCAGTTTTTTATCAACTGTTTCCAAATCCTTTAACTGCAGCTCCATGTCTATGGTCTCTTTATCACGAATAGGGTCTACACTGCCATCTACATGAACAATATTATCATTATCAAAACAACGTAGAACGTGCAGGATCGCATCTGTTTCCCGAATGTTTCCCAAAAATTGGTTCCCTAGACCTTCTCCCTTACTTGCCCCTTTTACAAGACCTGCAATATCCACTATCTCAACAGTTGCCGGCAGCACCCTTTCCGGATTAACCAATTCCTCTAATTTCTCTAGTCTCGTGTCCGGAACATTAACGACTCCTATATTAGGTTCTATAGTGCAAAAAGGAAAGTTGGCACTTTGCGCCTTTGCATTGGATAAGCAATTAAAAAGGGTTGATTTTCCAACATTTGGCAATCCTACGATACCTGCTTTCATCTTAAATTAAATAATTAAAAAGTTATAAATATTTTAGGTCTATCAAAATAGTGCGCAAAGATAACTTATTGAATTGGTAATCCGTAGTACGTATTTTAAATAGCATACAGATATACGTCCTGTTACATAAAATGCACTACTTAATCAAAGTTAAACGGTTTATATTGCATATTAACAAAAAACCACAAGCCTATTTCATGGCTCATGGTTCTTGGTGTTCTATATCTTAAATATGTTAAAATCAATTATCCATCCGGGTGCATAAACTTTTGCTTTGCGAGCAGCACTTCTTCAGATTCTACATGATCCTCATCCGGCACGCAACAATCCACAGGGCAGACAGCCGCACATTGAGGTTCTTCATGAAATCCCATACATTCGGTACATTTATCCGGAACTATGTAATACACTTCATCACTAACAGGTTCTTGAACTTCCTCGGCGTTCACCTCTTTACCATTAGGTAATACCACATCACCATTTAAAGAAGTACCATCTTTATAACGCCATTCATCCGCACCTTCATAAATTGCCGTGTTTGGGCATTCCGGTTCACATGCACCACAATTTATGCATTCGTCTGTTATTATTATTGCCATAATCTATTTGAATCTAAAATTAATCTAGGACTACAACTCATTTTCTTTGCATTTATTTCTTCAAAATCTTTTAATGAGTATCCTTATTTTTGCACAAAGGTAATTCCTAATACTTCCTTTTACAAATATAATGAGTCAGCATCAGCAAGACATTGAACCTTTTGTTAAACTTGGAAATTTCCTTGGTGAATTTTGTGATTTTATGAAATTGGATGACACCAATTTAATTCCTGATGATTTATGGACATCAAAATTCAAAAATGCAACACATTCAGCAAAGCATTATAATGGCTGGTTCACGGAAGAAAATGTAATATTTGCTTATAAACAATGGTCCAAAGCCCTTAGTAAAGATAATTTGTCTTCCTGGTTGGATAAGTATGACATTTCGCTAAACAAAACCAAAACAGTTGCCATAATAATGGCTGGAAATATTCCATTGGTTGGCTTTCATGACTTATTATCGGTGCTACTCACCGGTAATAATGCTGTTGTAAAACTATCCAGTAATGATACGGTTCTCATTCCTTTAATGGTAGAGTACCTAACAGATTTGGATGCTTCAATTAAAAAAAGGGTTTCATTTACAGAGGCTAAGCTTCCTCCTTTTGATGCTGTAATTGCAACGGGCAGTAATAATACCGCAAGATACTTTGAGTATTATTTTGGTAAAAAACCTAATATTATACGTAATAATAGAAATTCCGTTGCCATACTAACTGGGAATGAAAATGACGAAGAACTTAAAGCATTAGGGAAAGATATCTTTACTTATTATGGACTTGGTTGTAGAAGTGTATCTAAATTGTTTGTTCCTGAAAATTATGATTTTGACCAGTTTTTTTCTGCTATATATCATTATAAGGATATTGTAAATCAAGCAAAATATGCCAATAATTATGACTACAACAAAGCGGTGTATCTAATGAGCGAATTTAAGTTTTTAGACAACGGATTTTTTATGCTTAAAGAAGACCAAGGTTACAGTTCACCCATTGCTACTACTTTCTACGAATTTTACGAAAGTAAAAATGTATTGTTAGATAAATTAAAACTGGATGCTGCGAACATACAATGTATTGTGTCATCCGGTATAATTTACAATGAAATTTCATTTGGAAAAACACAACAGCCAGAATTATGGGATTATGCAGATGGTGTCGATACTGTTGAATTCCTGTTAAAAATATCATAGAATTATCCTTTAACATTACCTAATTATCATCATAAATTTCTGACCTTTGACTTTAAATTTTAAACAAAAATGAAAAAGCATAATTTTAGCGCAGGACCATGTATTTTGCCAAAAGAGGTTTTATTAAAGGCATCCGAGGCCGTGATGGACTTTAATGGTTCTGGACTTTCACTTATAGAGATTTCACATAGAAGTAAGGATTTTGTAGCTGTGATGGAAAAAGCCCGCTCATTGGCCTTAGAGCTTTTAGGCTTAGAGGGAAAAGGCTATAAAGCACTTTTTCTTCAAGGTGGGGCAAGTATGGAGTTTTTAATGGTCGCTTATAACTTATTGGAAAACAAGGCCGGTTATTTAAACACAGGTACTTGGAGTGATAAAGCCATAAAAGAAGCTAAATTATTTGGGGAAGTTGTAGAAGTAGGTTCTTCTAAAGATGAAAACTTTAAATATATTCCCAAAGGATATTCTGTACCCAATGGCTTAGACTATCTACACCTTACCAGTAACAATACTATCTATGGGACCCAGTTCAAGAAATTCCCTGTTACGGACGCTGCTTTGGTTTGTGATATGAGCTCGGATATTTTTTCTAGGGTGTTGGATTTTACCCAGTTTGATTTGATCTATGCCGGAGCACAAAAAAATATGGGTCCGGCCGGGACCACATTGGTCGTAGTTAAGGAGGACGTTTTGGGCAAAGTAACCCGACAAATACCTTCAATGCTGAGTTATCAGGTACATATTGACAAAGATAGTATGTTTAACACCCCTTCAGTTTTTGCCGTATACACCTCTATGCTAACATTGGAATGGCTAAAAAATTTGGGTGGAATTTCCGCTATAGAAGAAGTCAATGAGAAAAAAGCGCGTTTGTTGTATTCCGAGATAGACTTAAATCCAGTTTTTGAAGGGTACGCTAATAAGGATGACCGTTCCATAATGAACGCGACCTTTAATTTAACGGTCGAAGGACTAAAGGACACCTTTGATGAAATGTTGAAAGAAGCGGGAATTAACGGTTTAAACGGGCATAGATCTGTAGGTGGTTATAGGGCAAGCATGTACAATGCTCTTTCTTTAGAAAGTGTAGGTGTTTTAGTGGATGTAATGAGTGAAATGGAAAGAAAAGGT
>CBFIGW010000079.1:0-14894 GCA_965662155.1 Maribacter sp.
TTACGTTTCCTCCAATGACGGTCCTTACTGCTTTCATCCCATGCGGCATCGGTCCGTTCAAAATTGTAATCCTCTTTAGGTCCGTTAATGGTATAATACCCATTTTTTCTAAGATATTCCGTAAACATCTTAACTCCATTGGGAACAATAGGCGAATAACTTGGCAAACTATCCAACAACGGTTCATTAATTTCCCGCCATGGAGTATAGGTACGCATATTATGTGTACCCAGTCCGGTTGGGTACATACCGGTAATCAAAGCACTTCTGGCTGGCGCGCATACGGGTACAGGGGAAACGGCATTGGTAAAAGTCACACCGTCTTTGGTCAAAAATTCTAAATTTGGTAGAGAGATGGTACTGTCTCCATACATTGGAAAAAAGTCGGGCGATTGATCTTCCGCCACCAACCAAATAATGTTAGGTCGCCATTGTTTTTCAACACCTCGAATACCATCCTGTTTGCAACTTAACAATACTAAAAGTAATAAACTGTAAACAGGATATTGGATTTTCATATCAACGTTTGAAGTGTAGTTTCTATTTTAATTGGGATAGATATTCCATGCTTTTTGGAACTTGAGAAACCACATTGGAAGATTCATCTTCTATAAACATATATTCAATGCCCATTTTTTTTGCCTCTGCCACTATACCCGCAATATCTACTTGACCAGTACCAAGAACAACATTCGTTTCTACATCTTCGTGACCGGTATTGTTTCCTACTACACCATGTTCCATATCCTTAAGGTGAAGAAGTGTCATTTTACCTGGATATTTTTTCATTAGGGCCAATGGGTCCGCACCGCCGTGCTGTGCCCAGTAAACATCTAGTTCAAAAGTGAAATCGGTCGCATTTTCTGCCATATAATCAAAAAAAGTTCCATTTTCATGTGGTCTAAATTCGTAACCATGAGCATGATAAGCCATTACCAGTCCTTCCTTTTTTAATCGCTTACCTGCATTATTAAAAACCTCAGTTGCATGTTGGGTCTCTTCCAAGCCCCAATTATTACCATCGTGGGGTACCCAAGCACACATGACATATTTTGCATTAAAGTCTTTCGCATTTTTAATCACAGCATCTAGATTATTTTCCAAATCTTCAAAAGAGGTTCCTATGCTTACCACTTCTAACTCATATTCGGATAACAAAGCTTTAAAATCTTCCATTGGCATACCATAGGTTCCCCCACCTTCAATCTTGGTAATTCCCCACTCATTGATCAATCCCAAGGTATTGGATACATCTTGTTTAAATTGATTTCTAAGGCTATACAACTGTAGTCCTACTTCTTGCGCTTGCGACAAGAAACCACTACATACAAGTATAGTGGCTATCATTATTTTTTTCATTTCCTTTATTTATGTAAGTAAGTTTCCTTCATCGTCCCATTCAGCAATTACACCACGTGTACTTTGATCTATACATTTTGCAATCCATTCCGGGTCATATGCAACACCATGTTGATCTAAAACATCTTGTGGCACACCATCCCATACATTGGGTTGATTTCCCTTATAACCCAAATCCGCTATACCAACTTTAGAGGTGTAATACCCCGTGACGGTTAAACCTCGCATCATATAGAAGAATTGAATTTCTAAAGGTTGTTTATCCAAAGGTACGTCTACATCATGCCAACATATTTCATCACAAATCTGTTTTTTCTGCTCTAATGTGGCTGATTTAAATTCAGTTCCAAATTCAGTATTACTTTTATGGTCCAACCACATTAAACCTCCTAATAATGTAGGTGCCATAGTAGGAATATCTTTGCCCATAAATTCTACCAAATCTGGCACACCGGCCTCAATAGGACCACCATGAGGCTCCTTGGGAGGAAGGATGACAACGCTTAACGCTGCAATAGTTTCCATCTCATGTTCATTAAAAAGTTGTTCAGCTTTTAATTTTTCCAAACGCTCCAGTTCTTCTGGCGTACGTCCAAAATATTTATCACTACTTTCAACAATGGCCTTATCAATAGTTTCACTATTTTCTGATGTACATGCATTAAAAACTAGGCCAGAACCTGCAGCAGCTCCTCCAAGTATTAAGGTTTGTAAACTTTTTCTCCTATCCATCTTCTAAATATTTTGTTGCTTCAATTGTTCTATAATATAATCTGATGCCCTCCATGATAACGCCAATATGGTCCAAGTACAGTTTTTATCCGCCTGTGAAACAAAAGGACCTGCATCTACTATAAAAACATTATCTACATCGTGTAATTGTTGATACTTATTGGTTACAGATGTTTTAGGGTCATTACCCATTCTAGTGGTACCCACTTCATGAATAATTTGCCCCGGTGCAAGCAATCCATAATCTTTGTCTTTACCTGGTTTTTCATACAAAGGTATTCCTCCCATATTGTGTATCAACTCCTCAAAAGTATCTTGCATATGTTTGGCCTGGTTGATTTCGTATTGAGAATGCTTATAGTTAAATTTCAATACCGGTATTCCATATTGATCTACAGTGGTAGGGTCAATTTCACAACGGTTTTCCTTATATGCAATAGCTTCTCCTCTTCCGCCAAACCCAATAACTGAACCGTAATACTTTTTCACATCATCACGAAGACTATCGCCGTAACCGCCAACCTTAAGTCCAAAATACTTGTTCATGCCATTAGGATCGAATCCAAAACCATAGTTAGGCTGCCCCATACCGCCCCAAACTTCAATGTGGTAACCTCTAGGAAAATCTAACTTTGAATTATCTCCCCACCATGGTGAATATACGTGCATACCACCAACACCATCTTCATTGTAAGAAGTTTTGCGGTTCATTAAACCTGGAATTACCCCAGAAGCACTAGCACCAGTAGAGTCATGAAGGTATTTACCTACGACATCACTACTATTTCCTAGTCCATTTGGATGTTGTTTACTTTTAGAATTTAATAGTATTCTTGCAGAACTACAGGCAGATGCTGCCAATACCACAACCTTTGCTTTTAGCTTATATTCTTTCCTATCATCTTTACTTATATAAGATACTCCGGTAGCTTTGCCTTCTTCATTTGTAGTAACTTCCCGCACCATGGAGTTTACAAAAATCTTTACCTTGCCGCCACTTTTTTGTGCTGGGAAAATTAAACAACTACCAGCAGAAAAATCGGCATATACTTGACAAGACCTGGAACATTGCCCGCAATAGAAGCAAACACCACGGTCATTATTTATTTTCTTGGTCAGCATTGATAACCGGCCTGGAATAACCGGAATTCCCGATTTTTTTGCCCCGTTTATATAAAACAACTCATGTAATCTTGGTTTTGGTGGTGGAAGAAAAAATCCATCAGGATCATTTTCCCTGCCTTCGTTAGTACCAAATACACCTATAAGTTTATCTAGTTTATCGTAGTATGGCTTAACGTCTTCATAACCAATGGGCCAATCTTCTCCATGTCCATCGCGGGTTTTTCCTTTAAAATCCTTAGGTCCAAATCGTAAAGAAATACGACCCCAGTGATTTGTACGCCCTCCAAGCATTCTTGCGCGCCACCATTTAAAATCGGTACCTTCTTCATGGGTGTAAGGTTCACCTTCTACCTCCCAATCTCCCCAAGACATATCCCATTCTCCAAAAGCCCTATCTGTACCTGCTCCTCTTCGAGGAGAATCATAAGGCCATTTTAATTGTGTCATGGTCACGGGGTCCGCAGGATCAAAATAGGGTCCTGCTTCCACTACCGCAACATTTAATCCAGCATCAGCTAACTGTTTGGTAGCCATACCTCCACCTGCTCCTGAACCTACAATAATTACATCATAGATTTCTGAAGATTCCTTTATTTGCATAATTTGTAGTTTGATTATTAGGTACAATTTAAAGAATTAATCAAAAAAAAGTAGTTTTTTTATTAGATTAACAACACAAATTCATGAATCATTTAATTATTTTCAACTATTAGGACTATCATGATATATTTAGAATAGCAAAAATCATTTTATAAATTACACGAATAACAACAACCAAATACTAAAACCCTCAAAAAATGAAAGATCAATCATTTCTATTAAAAAGAAGAAGTTTTATAAAAGGAGCATCTGCATCACTCTTACTTTCTTCAATGGGTACTTATGGATTTGAATTTTTTAAGGATGAAAAAGCAAAACGGGTTGGTTTAATTGGTACGGGTTGGTATGGAACCAGCGATTTGTTTAAACTAATCCAAGTCGCCAATGTCGAGGTCATTTCCTTGTGCGATGTGGATTCCAATTTTTTAAATGACGTATCCGAACAGGTTGCTCAAAGACAAAAAAACGGTAAAAAACCTAAATTATATAGTGATTATAGGGAAATGCTCGATAAGAGTAATCTAGACATTGTGCTTATTGGCACACCAGATCATTGGCATGCCTTAATGTGTATTGATGCATTAAAATCAGGAGCCCACGTTTATGTGCAAAAACCCATTAGTGTTGATGTAATAGAAGGTGAGGCTATGGTAGTTGCAGCTCGTAAATACAACAAAGTTGTGCAAGTGGGAACTCAAAGAAAAAGCACCCCGCACTTAATAAATGCTAAAAACCAAATTGTTGATAAAGGATTACTTGGGAAGGTTGCCCATGTAGAAATGTGCTGTTATTACCACATGCGTGCCGATGGAAACCCACCCTTACAACCAGTCCCAGATTTTCTAGATTATGAAATGTGGACCGGACCAGCCCCTTTGAGGCCTTATGATGGCATACCCCATAGAAGGTGGTGGCGTACATTTAGGGAATACGGTAATGGCATCGTTGGAGATATGTGTGTTCATATGTTAGATACGGTTCGTTGGATGTTAGATTTGGGTTGGCCAAACAAAATAAATTCCCAAGGTGGTATTTATGTGCAAAAAGACGGGAAATCAAACATATCAGATACCCAGACTGCAGTATTTGAATATGACGATTTAAATTGTGTCTGGCAACATAGAAGTTGGGGAAGCCCGGCAGACCCAGAATATCCGTGGGCTTTTATAATTTATGGAGATAAAGGAGTTTTAAAGGGCAGCACTATGAAAGCCGATTTTATTCCTTATGGAAAAGGAGAACCAATACATTTTGACGTGCTTTATGAAAAAGAAAAATATCCAGAGGATTTAATTGAAAAGGACAATGAACTCAATGCTGCCCCGGCAACAAGAAGACATATGATAAATTTTTTGGAAGCGATAAAAAATGGTACTAGACCCGTTGCCGATATTGAAGAAGGACATATTTCAACTGCCAGTTGTATTCTTGCCAATATGTCAATGGATTTAAATAGACCTTTGGTATATGACCCCAAAACAAAAACTGTTGTAAACGACGAGGAAGCAACAAATTTACTGGAAAGAAAATACAGAGGTACATGGGTACATCCCCATCCAAATACCGTCTAAACTATTGAAGTTTCTTTGTAGAATCCCTGATTAAAAGACTTGTTTTTACCACTTGGGTCTTTAATGGTTGTGCGGGATTTTTGATTCTTTTGATCAATTGTGTTGCGGCCCTTTCACCAATATACTTACCATGTTGACTTATCATAGTCAGTGATGGCGTAACATATTTAGATAACTGGCCGTTTGTAAAACCGATAATGGAAATATCATTTGGAACATTATACCCCCTTTCCTTAACAATCTGAAGAATTTTAACCGTTGTAATCTCATCCAGTCCTAAAATTCCATCAATTGGTTTGTAATTTAACAAGAGTGACAATAGAAGTCCTAAATCATCTTTTTCCGTAAAATCCAATATTAATTTTTCATCAAAAATAATATCATGTTCCATTAAGGCTTTCTTATAACCTTCCAATCTTAATTTGCCTACGCTAGACTTGCCTATAGGTGAAACAAAAGCAATATTTTTACATCCTATATTTATAAAGTGCATCGTGCTCTTATATCCGGCCTCCAAATCATCTACTATGACCTTATCACACTCTATTCTATCAGAGACCCTATCAAATAGTAATAAAGGTATTTGACTGTTTGAAAGCTCCCATAAAGCATCTATTTTATCCTTTACCTGTGTTTCCTCGGCAAGAGAAATAATTATACCATCCACAGTACCTGAATCTAGTAGTTCCAAAGTTTTTATTTCCTTATCATGTGATTCGTTACTAATACAACTGATAATATTATAACCATTCTCATTGGCTACTTTTTCAATGCCATATAAAACTTGGACGAAGAAGTAGTTTAAAATATTTGGCACTATTACACCAATCGTCTTGGTACTTCTATTTAAAAGATTAAGTGCAAGCTTATTAGGCTTATAATGATGATCCTTGGCAAATTGTTGTATACTTTGTTTTAAGGCATCGCTAATCTCATGACTATTGTTAACAGCCTTGGAAACTGTAGAAATCGAAACACCAAAATGTTTGGCTATATCTTTTAAGGTTATTTTTTTCATCCTTTAAAACAAAAAAAGGTCTTGAAAATAATAATCAAGACCTTTATAACTCAATATAGGTTGATTAAATATATTGGTTGATTATGTTCTCGAACAATTCTTGTTTACCACTAATTAATGGTAACTCACCATTTTCTTGTGCTATTTTATATAAATCGTTCAAATCCAGTTTCCCCTCTTCAAAAGCCTTACCATTTCCTGTATCAAAAGAACTATATCTTTTTTCTCTAAGGCTATTGTAAGCTGAGGAGGACATGATTTTATCTGCAGTTATCAAAGCTCGTGCAAAGGTATCGGCCCCACCAATATGTGCCAAGAAAATATCTTCCAAGTCTGTAGAGTTACGTCTTATTTTAGCATCAAAATTAACACCACCTCCTTGCAAGCCTCCGGCTTCAAGAAAAACCAACATGGCTTCTGTTGTTTCCTGTATATTATTTGGGAATTGGTCTGTGTCCCAACCATTTTGATAATCCCCTCTGTTCGCATCCAAACTACCCAACATTCCTGCTTTACCGGCAACTGCAATTTCATGCTGAAAAGTATGTTGAGCCAAAGTAGCATGGTTTACTTCAATATTGATTTTGAAATCTTTATCAAGACCATATTCTTTTAGGAAACCAATAGCAGTAGCAGAATCAAAATCGTACTGATGCTTCATGGGCTCCATTGGCTTTGGTTCAATAAAGAAATTACCTTTAAAACCTTGTGCCCTTGCATAATCCCTACATACTGTCAAAAACTGACCCATATGGTCTAATTCGCGGCCCATATCTGAATTTAGCAATGACATGTAACCTTCACGGCCACCCCAGAAAACATAATTTTCACCATTTAACTCCATGGTAGCGTCCAGAGCTAATTTTATTTGACCTCCTGCTCTTGCCAAAACATTAAATTCTGGGTTAGTAGCAGCTCCGTTCATATAACGTGGGTTTGAAAAACAATTGGCAGTACCCCAAAGTAATTTTTTACCAGAAGTTTTTTGCTTTTCCTTAATGTAATCCACGATGGTATGTAACCTTTTTTCAGATTCTGCAAATGTTGGTCCCTCTTGGATTAAATCAAAATCATGAAAACAAAAATAATCAAAGCCTATTTTCTCAAAAAATTCGAAACCTGCATCAGCCTTATCTTTAGCCGCCTGTACAGGATCTGATGATTTATCCCATTCAAAACTCTGTGTACCAGGACCAAATGGATCTGAGCCCTGACCACAGAAAGTATGCCAATAAGCAATGGCGAACTTAAAATGTTCTTTCATGGTCTTACCAGCAACTATTTGATCTGGGTTATAATACTTGAACGCTAATGGATTGTCCGATTCCTTACCTTCAAATTTGATATTTCCTATTCCTTTAAAATATTCTTTGTTTGCCATTTTAATTTCTCTTATTTATTCAATATTAATTCTAGTTCCTTTTTCCATTCTATATATGCAGATTCGTATTCCTTTCTGTTAGTTAATGGTGTAAAGGTTTTTATATAATCATTTTCCATTATGGCCTTTCCAAATTTTTCAAAATCTCCATTTTTTAAGATTCCGGCCCTCGCCGCTCCTATTGCACCAGTAGTATCGTAAATTTCAATATCATACCCAATTAGTGTAGCAACGGTATTGGAAAATATTTCTGAGCGAAAAAGGTTATCATTACCTGCCCGCATTACATTTACCTTAATACCATCAGACTCCATTATTTCCATACCATACACAAAAGAAAAGGCAATTCCTTCCAATGCCGCTCTGCATAAATGACCTTTTCCATGATTGTTTAGGTTTACATTTACTATTCTGGTACCTATCTCTTTATTGTTCAACATGCGCTCTGCGCCATTTCCAAAAGGTAAAACTACAACCCCGTCTGAACCTACCTCAATTGCCGATGCCATTTCGTTCATTTCTTCATATGAAGCAACGTCCAGATTATTCAACAACCACCTATATTGAATTCCAGAACCATTTATGCATAATAGTTTTCCTATTCTAGGGTCATTTAGTTTCTCATAATTTACATGGGCAAAATTATTTACCCTAGCACTTTCTTTTACAGAAAGACTATTGGTAATGGCATAGACAACACCAGAAGTCCCACCGGTTGTGGCTACTTCCCCAGGATTAAAAACATTCAGGGAAAGTGCATTATTAGGTTGATCCCCTGCTCTATACAAAATAGGTGTTCCAACAGATAATCCACTTTCTAAAGCACCTTTATTGTTTACCGAACATTGTTCTGAAAACGTATCAACTATATCCGGCACTAAAGACTTGTCCAAACCGTAGTTCTCTAAAAGAAAATCTGCAACTTCATTTTTCTTAAAATCCCAGAAAATACCTTCCGACAATCCGGAGATAGTGGAGTTTATTTTTCCCGTTAACTTATAGGCAATATAATCTCCAGGTAACATGAATTTATAGGCTTTTTCATAAATTTCCGGTTCATTGTCCTTAACCCACTTTAACTTGGAAGCCGTAAAATTTGCAGGAGAATTTAGCAAATGTTCCGAGCATTTATCCTCTCCTATTTCCATAAATGCAGATTGACCTATATTAACTGCCCTACTATCACACCAAATGATAGATTTTCTTAAAGGAGTACCTGCTTTGTCCACCAAAACAAGACCATGCATTTGATAGGATATTCCAATACCAATGACTTTCTCAGAGGTTACATTGTTCTCGCTTAATATTCTTTTAATACCATTACAAGCATGATCGTACCAGTCATCTGGGTCTTGTTCTGCCCAACCATTTTTTATGGCCAACATGGACATTTCTGTCTCAGGCTCTTGTACTACCGAAACACTTTTCCCAGTTTCCGATGCTACTAAAGCAATTTTAATGGATGAACTTCCAATATCAAGACCTAAATAATACATGTTACCAATTTATATAAATGCAATTTTGGTATTGCGGTATTAAAAATAATTGAATAGAATGGTATTACCCATAAAAGAAGAAAAAAAATTACAGATACCGTATAAATACATTTAATAAAAAACCAAAAACATAATATTAAACTATTGAATATTAGAATTTTATATTTTTTTCGTAATTTTCGTAAACTCACGAAACCGTTTTCGTTGAATACCAAAAAAAAGCCCTTAGGTCACTTGTTAACCTAGGGCTTTTAAGAAGCATAAGTAGGATGTATTACATTTGTTCTAACTTTAATAAAGCTTCAGATTTAGAGTTTACGTCCAGTTTCAAATAAATATTCTGGATATGAAAATTTACGGTGCTTGTTGTAACGAATAGTTTGTCGGCAATCATTTTGTAAGTAGCTCCTTTACAAAGAAAGTCTATAATTTGATTTTCTCTTTCCGAGAAAAATGTATAGGATTTGCTGTGAAAGTCACTTATTACTTTGGTAATAATATCATTGCTCATAGCAGCGCCTTCCTTCCTGACATTTACCAGGGCATGTTGTATTTTATCAGCAGTCAATGGCTTGGTCAAATAACCGTTTGCTCCACTTTTGAATGTTTTTTTAATGATATTAAAATCATTAATTTCACTTATCATTATTATTTTAACATTCCAATCTTTTCTACGGAATAGTTTAATGGCATCCAAACCACTTATACCGTCCAATGTAACTTCAGAAATAATAATATCTGGTTTTTTTGACCTGACATCCTTTAGGGCCTTATTAGCAGAAGTATACATTCCTACTAGGGTATAGCCAGTAAAATTGGCTAAATAGTTTTCAAATTCAGCGTGTAGATTTACATCCTTTTCAATTACAATAATTTTAAGATCTTGAGTTTGCATAATATGAGGTATTTTATCGCATCTTATTCATTATCAATAAGATAACAAGGGTTAGTTAAAAATAAAATTTAGGTTTTAAACAACAGTATGATTCCTAGTAAGTGAAATCTCATGGATTTGAAATTCACCAAATAGTCATTTTTGAAACCAATAACAGCCAAACGATCAAACAGGTATTACCTGAAGGATTAAACTATTTTGAATAGTAAAAAACTGCGTTACTTTAAAATTTAATTCAGCTACTAAGTATTCTTGAATTCATGCCAAAGGCATATTGAATAAAATACTTGAATTGATCTTTGAAACGATAAGATCCTGTGTTGGAAGTCTTAAAATTGAAGTTTCTTTTTAAGACAAATAGTCGTAGGTAATTTGTAATCATAATGTGGGGGGATTTGGGGTTATACTTTAGTTATTTCATAGGTTTGTTTCCCAAATATATAAACCTATTAAATATATTGGATAAAAGTCTCATATTTTTCGTTCAAATACATAGCGATTTGCATTTCATCGGAAAAATAGGATGAAATCCTATACAAATGAAAAAGGAGGGGACTTGGCTATCCCCCCGGATACCACCCCTCCTTTAGTCGGCAATTTACTCAAACATAGAAATACTAAAACCCAACGCCGCTCATATTATTTTTATTGTAGTAACCTTAATTTATTATTGATCTGAACTATATGATTCATCTTCAAATGTATTGGATGCTGTTGCCGTAGCATGATCTACCTGCATAATCCATTTATCGTCATTGTACTTTCCATCCATATTGGACACAAACGCAGTTTGTGCATCTTGCTTATAATCATAGTCTGCCAAATACACATAGTGCAATCCGTTTTCCTTGTTATAAAATTTCTTTGGGTCTAACCCCTCTTTTTTTAATTTTTCAACGAAGGCATTCATGTATTTTTCGTTCTTATACACATTGGCAATTACATAATAGCCTGTTTTTACACCTACTAAATCTCCTTGTCCAAATACCCTTAGAGGCAATTTTTTGTACTTCCCATTCTCTTTTACTTCTGCAGCTTCATGTTCCTGCTGCATTTGATTGGCCAATAACATAGTTTGTTGTTCCTGGTCAAAATTCAATAGGTTGTTTTTTATGTTGTCCTTTATATCATTCCTTAATAAGCGCACTATTGTTTCAAAACGTTGTTCAAAAGCGGCTGTACGGGCTTCTTCTATAGAATCTTGCCTTAAGATAAGCTCATCCAATATTAATCTGTTCTGATAAGCAATTGAATTAGAATCGCCGGTCGCAGTTATCACAGTTTCCGATTTTCCTTTACTACTATTGTTTTTTCTGGCTTTATCACGTTCCGTAATCAAGTCCGCTATTTGTTCTTCATAATTTCTAACGATACGGTCGATTTTACTATCGTTAGACCTATCGGCAATGGTGATAGACATATCATTATCCTTGAACTTATAGGCAAGTGACACCTCATGGTTCCAGCCTAAATTTGATTCAACTTTGGAAATATCCTTTTCCATTAAATATCCTAAGGACATCTTTTCACTTAAATTAAACCCGATACCGGCAGACACGCCATATTCCTGATCTATAGTAGTCTGTAACCAACCGTATTTTGGCAAGTCTAACAATAAGGAACCTAAATAATATATACTACCATCTAGATTTTTACCTATTTGACCTAATGGCATTAACCTACCATTTTCAAAAAAACCCCTACCCGATTCAAAATTATGGGTATACTGTACAGATGCATTGATACTATTGGTAGAAAGATTCGTTAAAAACTCATTCGTTGTTTGATTGTACCTCAGCATATCTTTCGCATACAATCCAAAATCAAAGTTTCCTATAGACAAATTTAAACCTGGCTGCACCGCAATTTTACTTTCCTTTCTAGAATCTGAAATCTCTGGGTCATTTTCAGAAACAACAACCCTATTCTTATCCAATCCTTGATTAAAATACGTTATGTTAGCCCCAAACGCTAACTGACTTTTACGACCCAACTTAACCGCTGTGGCGTAATTGGCATTAAAACCAAATTCCTGTACAACACCTGCCCATTGACTGTAAACTCCAATACCTAAGGCCGTTTTATCACTAAGTTTATTACTGAAACCTAAATAGTAATTCTGGCTGTTATCATCAAAAGTGGCATACTGGTTCCTATGCAGGATATTTAAATAGGATTTGTTCTCGCGTACCAACGAAAATGTTGGGTTTATTAAATACCTATTGAAAAATAATTGGTTATGATAAGTCGTACTAGAACTAAGGTTATTATTTGTTTCCTGACCTTGTACTGATAAGCTTCCAAAAATGACCGTTGTTATTAACAGGAAACCTATTTTTTTGGGTAATATATTAATATAGTTCATGTGAGTAAATTTTAAAATTTGGGCTATAATTTACACGCAAAGGAATGGGTATTGCTCTTATGATTACTATTTGGGTTCAATAGCAACATTAGAATCCTTTGAAAAGTTCTATTTTATTTTACGTAGATGCGTTATCTCCGCCTTTATTATTGTTCATCCTCAAATACAGACGAAGAATAGTTCATTTGACTTTCACTGTTCAAGGCTTCCAAGAGTTGGTAATCCCTATTGGACTTTGTATTCTTTTCTCCTATATATGAGAAGGCAATTTTTTGTAGATCCTTGCCATTGGCACCTCTGTTGGATACTACATAGGCCATTTGGTCATTATTGGCCAATTGAATGGAGAATTCATCTTCCTTACTATTGATTGGACTACCTAAGTTCATGGCCAAACCAACATTTCTTTGTCCTACTTCTACCATATATACATCCAAACCACCGTAGCCTTTATGACCTTCGGAAGCAAATACAAGGGTATTGCTTTCCATGACTTTTGGATACATATCATTTTTTTTGGTATTTACCTTTTCACCTAAGTTCTTGGCTACACCTACCGCACCAGTTTTACTAATGTTGGAGACATAAATATCATACTCACCAAATGTTCCAGGCATGTTTGATGCGAAAAAAAGCCTTTTCCCATCGGGTGAAATAGCAGGATGTAATGCTGAAGAGTTCTTAGGGCAAAGAGCCAATTCCTTTATGGTTTTCCATTGTCCATCTATTTTGTCGGCCTTATATATTTTATGAACTTTCTCCTTTTTAGAGAAAATACCAGTTGTAGGCTTTACCATTACTTCCTTGCTAAAATAGGCAGTAGTGCCATCCTTAGTAACCACTATCGGGGTGTCATATTCAAACTCATTCTTGCCAGTCATTGAACCACTTTTTACTTTATGGGCATCAATACCGTCCAAAGAAGCAGTACCCGCTCCAGTGGAAAAATTTAAAGGCTTAAACCTATCCCTAAAGTTGTGCCGTTTGGCCACTTTTCGAGATACACTTGTCATTTGATAGTCTGAACGAACTAATTCTGTCCAATTTTCGTCTTCGTTTTCTTTAGTCGCATTTGGTCTTCCTAGTTTGGAAACGGCGTGATTATATCGTTTCTGATAAGAAGGTTCCAATTTACCATCATCACTTAATTCTATTAATTTATCATACCAGAAAAGAGCAGTCTCATAATTGTTGGACAAAAAATGTGCATTGCCCAAGTCCTCATATATTTCTCTTTCTGTGTAACCTAAGGATTTTAATTCCTGAAAGTTCTGCAGCCTCTTAGAGTTTTGATTCATATCAAAACTTCTATCATTTGAAACTAGTTCCGCTTGTGCAAGCAAAGAACTGCAACTTAGGGTAACAAAACACCCTATTAGTAATCTGTGTTTTAATAAAATTCTCATGTTTGTAGATTTTGGGGATTTACATTACAAAGATCTTGATTGTTTAGGTTCCAATACTTAACAAAAATTCATAGGTTTTTGCTTTTTATCCTAAAAAAAGACCCTTTTATAGAGAAAATTTCAAATTAACGAATATTGTTTTTAAAAATCTTTTAAGAAAAATTAAGACTAAGAGCGTATTTATCTTAATTATTTGTTAATGAATTAATTATTTTATACTTTTAAATAATATGATTCTTTAACCATATCACAATATGAACACTTCAGAAAATTTATTTGATGCTAAACTGATATCGGACATCCTATTATTTGCTATGTTAGCCATCTGTATCGTATTACTATATGAATATTATGATATAATAGAAGCGGAAATCACTCAAATCGTATTAAATTCTTTGACGGTTGTTAATAATAGCATCGCCGAGACCAGAGTAGGAAGGTAATAAGAATCCCATTTATCTTTTGCCCACCAATACGTTGGTTATCAATGCTCCAATAATCAATAAAATTCCCAACATGCTCCATATCGTGTAAATATCTCCAAACCAAAACACGCCTATGGAAACCGTAAAAATTACCTCTATATATTTTAACGGCGCAACCAATGTTGTTTTTGCTGTTTGAAAAGCCTTTGTCATAAATACCTGCCCAAAAAAACCGAATATGCCTAAACTAATTAAAAGAAGCCATTGATTGCCAACAGGTGAGATAAAATCCTTTATACTCAACAGTCCACCGATAACCGTTCCTGTAAACATAAAGTAATTTACGACTACCAATGGATGATCACCCTTACCTATTCTTCTAATTAGCACATATACCAATCCACTAAAAACGGAAGCGGTAAGTACAAATAATAATCCTATAGTACTTGCCGAATCATCAAAACCCTTAATTATCAAAACACCGCAAAAAGCTAAAGCAAATAAAAACCATTGTACTGCCC
>CBFIGW010000080.1:0-14295 GCA_965662155.1 Maribacter sp.
ATAACTATTATTGCTCCTGCCTATAACGAAGGAATGACCATTGTAGAGAACATTAGATCACTAATGTCCCTTAGATATGTGAATTACGAGGTAATGGTTGTAAATGACGGTAGCAAGGACGATACGCTTCAAAAAATGATCGATGCCTATGACCTTGAAAAAATAGATCAAGAAATTGATCCCGAATGGAAATCCAAACCTATTAGAGGAATTTACAAATCTCCACACAAGGCATTTTCTAAACTTACCGTAATAGATAAGGAAAACGGTGGCAAATCCGATGCTTTAAATACGGGTATGGCCTTATCTACCAATCAATATGTTGGATGTATAGATGTAGACTGCCTATTGTTGCCAGATGCCTTGCTACATGTGGTAAAGTCCTTTTATCAGCGCTCTGAAAAAAGGGTAATTGCTGTTGGAGGAGTAATTAGGGTGGCAAATTCTTGTATTATTCAAGGTGGCCAATTAGAAGAAATAAGGCTACCATCAAACTGGTTGGCAAGATTTCAATTATTGGAGTATACCCGCTCTTTTATTCTTGGTAGAATGGCATGGGGTAGAATAGATAGTTTATTGATTATATCTGGTGCATTCGGTTTTTTTGATAGGGAAATAGCCCTTGCCGTAAATGGTTATGATACCAATACGGTTGGTGAGGATATGGAAATCGTATTTAAAATGAGAAGGTATATGCACGAACGTAAATTGCCATATACCGTTGAATATATCCCAGATCCCCTTTGCTGGACAGAAGTGCCCGAAGATTTAAAAATATTAGTAAACCAAAGAGATAGGTGGGCCAGGGGAAATTTAGAAACACTTTTTAAACACAAGGATATGTTCTTCAATCCAAAATACGGGAGATTGGGAATGTTAAGTTATCCGTATTGGTTTTTCTATGAATGGCTTGCTCCCTTATTGGAGTTTTTTGGGTTTTTTACAATTATACTGTTTTACTGGATGGGCATTCTCAATTGGGATTTTTTTATTGCTATAACCATAACCGTATATGTGTTTTCAGTTATGTTTTCGTTCTATGCTATTTTATGGGATGTTTACTCATACAACGAGTATAAAAAGACAAAGGATATTTTAATACTTATGCTTTGTGCCCTTATAGAACCATTTGTTTTTCACCCAATCGCTGTATGGTCGGCCATAAGGGGCAATTATAAAAAGTTATTTAAAATAAAATCTGGTTGGGGTTCACAAGTACGTAAAGGATTTGCCAAGGCGAGCTAATATGCAAAATATAAGCGACATACAAGAACCGAAAGGTGTTAAGAAACTAAAGGACTTTATTCCTTTGGTCTTGGCATTTTTTCTTGGCTTGATTGTCTTAACCCTTTATCAAAATATATCCTTGTTCTACTATGGTGTATTGGATACGGTAATCAACAAAAGTTTATTGATACAATTGCTACATCACTTAGGATATGTTTCTGTTGCTGCTTTGGTAATGGCTTTTATTTTTAACTTTTTAGAAAATAAAAATGCCGGATTAGGGTTTAAAACTATAAAAACGATCATTTTCCTACTCATAGGACTAGAGGCAGCGCTGATAACGTTTTACGTTCAAAATTATGAACCTTTAGGTGCTAATTTATTTGGATTAAGCAACATAGGAAACGTTAATTTTTCATTCCTAAGATCATTGCTGGTTACTGTAGTAGCCGTTCTGGTTTGTCATTATAGTTATATCTCTATAGCCTCTTTCTATAAAGTTATTAGTAGAATGTATCCGTTTACCATTATTTTGTTCAGTATGTTTTTGGCCACCTTATATTCGGAAAAAAGGCCCATAAATGAGAACAAAACACAGCATTTAGCAGAAAGGGTTGTTCAACATTGGCTTAATGATCACTCGTATAAGGGAGACGAGGAGTTTCCATTAATAAAAAGTGATTTTGTCCATTCAGAATTAGGAACATATTTTAATTTTACGGACAAAAAACCTAATATTAAAATTATAATAGTAGAAGGTTTGGGTGCTGATTTCGCCAAAACAAACGGGATTTATAGTGCATTTATGCCAAAATTGAAGACTTTACATGGTGAGTCTCTCTATTGGAGTAATTTTATAAGTAACACTGGAGAAAGTTACGCTACCTTACCAAGTCTACTAGGTTCCTTACCATTTGGGGAGAACGGTTTTACCAATGCAGAGAACTTTATAAATAGAAATACCTTATATAGCATTTTAGGGTCTAATGACTATTCAACTTCCTTTAATTATGGTGGTAATAGTGCTATAAACTATTTGGACCGATTTTTAGAAGAGGAAAAAGTAAATGTTGTTCTGGATAAAAAAGCCTTTGGTGAAGGCTATAGTTTACAAAAAGAAGATCAAGCGGGCATTACCTTGGGATATCCGGACAAGGAATTATTCAATAGATACTTAAACGAACAGACCCCTACATCAGAGCCCAAACTAGATGTTTTCCTGACTCAAAGCACAAAAGCTCCTTACCATATACCAAATATGGAGAACTATGCCGATAAAGTGAATAGCATTCTTTCCACTAGTCAATTTACTTCAAAAACAGAGCGAATCATAAATAATAATATTGAACTATTTGCCAGTTTTATATATGTGGATGAAGCAATAGCTGAATTTCTACATAAAGAAAGAAAACGACCAAGTTATTCCAACACGATATATATTATAACAGGTAGTCATAACTCAGAAGTACTTCCGCAAGCTAATCCCATCAACAAATATGAAGTGCCGTTATTTATATATAGTTCCTTGTTAAAGGAGAATAAAGAGTTAAAGAATATAGCTTCACATGCGGATATTGCCCCAACTTTAATTTCGATGTTATCTCATCAATATCATTTTCAAACCCCAAAAGAAGTGGCCTGGCTAGGGAGCGATTTATTAGAAAACCCAGCAACAAATAAAAGCATACCTTTATTAAGGAGTGCATTTAATATTCAGGATTATATAAGTAACACAATATTTTTGTCTGATGGCAAAACTTTTAAAATAGGGGATGATTTACAACTTTCTGAGCTGGATGACGACCAAAGTGAGGCTTTGGTAAAGAGAGAGTTTGAGTACTTTAAAACGGTTAATTATTATACTACTACACAAAATAAAATAGTCCCGGCCGCTATGTCTTTAGCATCAAACCCTAAACCAGAATTTTCAAAAGCGGATATGATATGGATAGAAAGTGTATTTAACGACAAAGATTTTGACAAAGCTTATACTACCGCTAAAATGTTAGCTATCAACAAAAAATGGGACAGGTCTATTATGTTGTGTGATTTTATTTTAAGTAATATACCAAGACACCCAGATACTGAAATATTGAAGGGAAGGGTATACGCTTGGCAAGAAAAATATGCTACATCCATAAAACTTCTTAAAGACGTAGTTAGAAAATATCCGAATTATGAAGATGGCTATTGTGCTTTAATGGATACCTATTATTGGTCTGGCGAGAATGACAAGGTGTATGAGGTACAAAAATTAGCGAAACAAAATAAAGTTACTCAGTCACTTTTATCGGAGAAAATAAAAAGATCATTATCCTTATTGAAAGATAGTGCAAATAAGGTAAATCAACATTCTCGATCAGATGCAACTGTTCAAAACTTACAACGAAACTAATAATGGTAACCTATAAACCACTTATAACATTTCTAATTCTATTATCATTCGTTATTGGTAATGCGCAGGTAGATGAATATAGTGGTGACCCGGACGTATCTTTCTTTACGGCCCGTGATCTAGCATTTAACGGTAAAACAGCAATAGCCAGAGATACCTTAAACCAGGTATTGACCAAATATCCGGAATATACAGATGTTCGTGCTTTATTGGCGAAAACCTATAGTTGGGACCACAAATTTAAAGAAGCACGATTACAATTTAATATTATCACAAGTAAGGAAAGAAAGAATAAGGAAGTTTGGATAGCTGCTATCAAGAATGAACAATATGCCAAGAACTATTCTACAGGATTAGGTTTAGCGAATAAAGCGTTGAACTATTTACCTGAAGATGCCGATATTGTTGCATTAAAAGAAGAAATTTTACATCAAATAAACGAGAAACAATTATTGCAAAATGTTTTAAAAGAAACCAAAATAGAAGATACTACTACCCAATCTATTACCCTATATACGCAGGCCGAAGTATTTGATAGCGAATTGGACCCTATGTATTATGGCGCTTTGGAATATAAAAAGGAGTATAAATGGGGAGTACTTATCCCAAGATTAAATTTCAACAGAAGATTTAATATTAACGGTTTACAGGGAGAAATAGATGCTTATCCAATTATTAATAAAACGCTAAGTGGTTATTTTAATTACGGCTTCTCAAGTGCGGCTATATTTCCTAAGCATAGAGTAGGGGGAGAAGTGGTAAAGGAATTACCAAAAGCCTTGGAAGTTTCTTTGGGATTCAGACATTTAGTTTTTGAAAATGATGCAGCTACTATACTAACAGGGACTTTTGGCATCTATCGGGGTAACTATTATGCGGTATTAAGGCCCTATGTAGTGCCTGATTCCAAAAAAGGTATTGGTTTATCTGGAAATCTATTGGTAAGACGTTATCTTAAAGATGGAAATAATTTTTTAGGATTAAATATGGTGTATGGATTTGATACAGAGTTAAACCAATTCATTGTTGACGGAGAATTACTTGCCGAAACTCTTTTATACCTTGAGTCACAAAAATTACGATTAGAATATCAATTCACCAATAAGAAAGGTCACCAGCAATATAAGGCCAACGTAGGTGTAAATAGACAGGAATTGGCATTTAGCTCTGGCAACTTTTTTCTTTCCGTTACCGCTGGTATAGCCTATCAAATAAAATTTAAGTAAAACTTTCCCCTATTTAATGAAATAGTTTGCTGATAATGGTGCTGTATTTCAAGTCCGCCAATACTCGTTCACCTATTATTAGTAATAGTTTTACAACAAAAATAAATAGATACACCACAATTAATTGTAGCAATTGCCCGTTATATATACATTTAGAGAAGTAAAATAGGAATACCCAAATCAAGAATATAAACAACCAAATTTATGCTTTACGATACCTACGGTGAAGAATATTTAATATTTCTTCAAGATCTAAATGAAATTTTAAGTATTAATGAATTAGCGGAGCTAGACTACATGTAGTTTATGTTCTAATTAAAAATCCTAAAAACTTACGATTATGGCACACCAAAATCAAGACAATTCATCTTATCAGAATTTTATTCAGAATCTAAATAGTATTCTGGTAAATTATAATATTAATAAGTTATCCTATTCATAGGGAATAGTATTCTTATATAAAAAAAAGCGCCCATATTAATGGGCGCTTTTTTTATTTGAGGCATCTACTAATGCTACCCTAAATATGTTTTTAATAACTTACTTCTAGAGTTGTGTCTTAGCTTTCGTATAGCCTTTTCACGTATTTGTCTTACTCTTTCTCTTGTAAGATCAAAAGTTTGTCCTATTTCTGCCAAAGTCATAGACTGTTGGTCGCCAATACCATAATAAAGCTTTACCACATCCGCTTCTCTAGGAGACAAAGTTTCAAGTGCTCTATTTATTTCAGTATTTAAGGATTGTTGTAATAAATGATTATCGGGCCTAGGCGATTCCCCAGATCTTAATACATCATATAAGTTTGAATCTTCTCCTTCACGTAAGGGAGCATCCATAGAAACATGTCTACCCGTATTTTTAAGACTTTGTTTTACTTCGCTTACCGTCATTTCCAACTCCTTTGCAATCTCCTCTGGAGAAGGGGGTCTTTCATGGGTTTGTTCTAAGTAAGAAAAAGTTTTCTTTATCTTATTAATAGAACCAATTTTGTTCAATGGTAATCTAACCACCCTGGATTGTTCTGCCAAAGCTTGTAAGATAGATTGTCTGATCCACCAAACGGCATAGGATATAAATTTAAAACCTCTGGTTTCGTCAAACCTTTTGGCCGCTTTTACAAGTCCTAAATTGCCTTCGTTTATTAAATCGGGTAATTTTAATCCTTGGTTTTGATATTGTTTTGCTACAGAAACTACAAATCTTAAATTCGCAGTAGTCAATTTTTCTAGTGCAATTTGGTCGCCCTCCCTAATACGTTGGGCTAATTCTACTTCTTCATTTGCAGTGATCAAATCTATTTTACTGATATCTTGCAAGTATTTGTCCAATGATTTTGATTCCCTGTTGGTTACCTGCTTGATAATCTTTAGTTGCCTCATATATATGTGTGTATTTTAGCGTTGTACAAGTTTACATAATACATTTTTATTGTGTCTTTTCCAAAAGGAAATGCATAATGTTTTACAAAAATTATCAGCTTAGCTATATTTACGGGGAGTGTTAGGTCTAAAATTTTGTAAAGCTTACATTTGTTTTAACGACTATAAAATGAGTAAAAGGGCATTAAAAACATATCTATCTACCTTATCCAAAAAAGATTTGGAAGAACAAGTAATGGAACTTTATAACAAGTTCCCTACCGTTAAAACCTATTATGATTTTGTTTTTAACCCAAAAGAGGAAAAACTTGTACAAGAGGCCAAAACAAAAATCTCCAATGAATATTTTCCTTTAAAACGTAAAAGGCCTAAAGCAAGAAGGTCTGTTGCACAGAAATATATCAAGCACTTTATAAAATTGGGAATGGATTCGCATTTAATAGCTGATGTCATGTGTTTTAATTTGGAAATTGCACAAACCTTTTCCCTAGAAAAAAACGTGCCTGATGCATTTTATAGAAGTATGGTGAATTCCTTCGCTGAAATGACCCAATATATTTCTCAAAATGGATTGTTACCAAGCTTTAAAACACGAATACTAAAAATTTACGAGCACACGCAAATTAATAATTGGCTTTTTGAAGAAGATTTTTCAAAGGCTTTAGATATATTAGATTAAATGTCAATAGTAATAATAAGACAGGACGGTAAAATAGACCTTTGGAAAAAGGCTATACAAAAGGCAAATCCAAACCTAAAGGTTTATAGCTATCTAGAAGCACATCCAAAAGAGTCTATTTTAATGGCCGTGATCTGGAAACATCCAGAAGGAAGTTTGAAACACTATCCAAATTTAAAATGTATCGCCTCTGCGGGTGCAGGTGTAGATTATATTTTTGATGACCCTACCGTTCCAAAAGGCATTCCAATTACAAGGATTGTAGACCCATATTTGGCAAGTGATATGTCTGAGCATGTACTAGCTGCAATATTAGCGGAAATAAAAAATTTTAACACCTATAAAGTACAGCAGTTTAATGCTGATTGGAGTCCTAAAACCTATCGTAGAATACAGGATATTACTGTTGGTATAATGGGACTGGGAGAATTAGGTTCTTTAACAGCCAAAGATTTAACTCATTTTGGTTTTAAGGTGCAAGGATGGTCTAGAAGCAAAAAAAGTATAAAAGACGTAAAGACTTTTTCTGGCGATGAAACTTTGGAAACGTTTTTAGAGACTACACAATTTTTAGTATGCCTTTTGCCATTGACGTCTGAAACAGAAGGGATACTTAACAAAAAATTATTCAGTAAGCTTCCTAAAGATGCATATGTTATTAACGTGGCGAGAGGTGGTCATTTGGTTGACAATGACTTACTGGACGCTTTAGATAACAATCATTTATCCGGTGCCTGTTTAGACGTATACCATCAAGAACCATTACCAGCATCCCATCCTTTTTGGAAACATTCAAAAATATTTATGACCCCGCATTATGCCAGTGTATCGGATACCAATTCTGTTATCCCTCAATTATTGGAAAATTATGACCGCCTTTTATCTGGAGATAAATTAAAAAATCAGGTAAATCCCTCCAAAGGATATTAATGCCTTAAGACTTGCTAAATCTTATTTTCAACAGGTCATTTCGTTTGCTATGCAAGCACTTTTAGTAAAGTGTTATATGCGTTTGAATCAACAATTGGTTATAACTTTTACTTTTTTTCAAGCTTTAGATTTCCTTGAAGGATAAAAAACTTATAATTTTATAAGGTTTTTGCGATTTTAAGCATAAAACCTAAAAAAACAATTTTTATTCTTTTGAAAGTACAGAAAGACACTATTGAAAAAACACTTTACGATTATCAAGAAGAAGATCTAAGTACCATATTTAAGTATTTAGAAGAGAATCAAGATGATAATTTATTATATCAACTACCCACTGGAGGGGGTAAAACGGTAGTGTTTTCAGAAATTGCCCGTAGATATATAGAAAAGACTAAAAAGAAAGTAGTTGTTCTTACACATCGTATAGAACTAAGTGGACAAACTTCCAAGATGCTCCATGGGTTTGGGGTCGATAACAAAATCATTAACAGCGAAGTAAAAGAGCTCAAGGATCAAGATGAGTATATGTGCTTTGTTGCCATGGTTGAGACTTTAAACAATAGGCTACAAGAAGATAAAGTTGAAATAAAGAATATCGGTCTGGTTATTATTGATGAGGCGCATTATAACTCCTTTAGAAAACTGTTCAAGTATTTTGAGAACTCCGTGATATTAGGTGTAACGGCCACACCTTTGAGTTCCAATATAAAGTTGCCTATGAAAGACAACTATAAAAAGTTAATCATAGGCGAGTCCATATCATCATTAATTCAAAAGAAGTTTCTAGCCAAGGCAAACATGTACAATTACGATGTAAGTCTGCAGAGCCTTAAACTTGGTATCAATGGGGATTATACCGTAAAATCCTCCGAAGAATTGTATGGTAATCATAGCATGCTTGGTAAATTACAGACAGCATACACAGAAATTGCCAAAGGCACCAAAACGCTAATTTTTAATAACGGGATAAACACTTCTATTTATGTTTATGAAACTTTTAAAAAGGCTGGGTACAACATTAGGCATCTAGACAATAAGAATACTGCTAGTGAACGCAAGGAAATATTAAGCTGGTTTAAAAATACGCCTGATGCCATATTAACCTCAGTTAGTATATTAACCACAGGTTTTGATGAACCTTCAGTGGAAACCATCATTTTAAATAGGGCCACACGATCACTCACTCTTTATTTTCAAATGATTGGTAGGGGTAGTAGATATTTAACAAATAAGGAAGAATTTACGGTGATAGACCTAGGGAATAACATTGCACGTTTCGGTATGTGGGATGCTGGTATAGATTGGCAAGAAATTTTCCATTTCCCTGATTTCTATTTGGAGAATATAAAAAATGATGAGGATATAGAGCGTGAATTTGTTTATGAAATGCCACAGGCGTTAAGGGATGAATTCTCAAAATCAGAAGAAATAGAATTTGATATAAAAGCGGAATACAAAAAGAGTTTTGCCAATGGTGAAAAGTCTAAATTGGTTTTGGAACGAAGTATAGAGCAGCACGCTAGAATTTGTGTAGAAAATGCGGAAGATGTTTTTGATGCTAGAATATTGGCTAAAAAATTAAAAGAAGAAATTGCATATAGGGTTAGGCAATATTCTTACTGTATTATGAACAATACCAAAAACTATAAAGAGTGGCTAGAGGAAGATTATGAACGAAAATTACGTTCAAAAATATCCAAGATGTTTGCCGCCAAAATGTAAGGTTATTTCAATAGAAATTTAATGTAAGTTACAGTCATAAATCTGTTAACAAATTTGAAATCCAATAAAATACTTGTAATTGGCCTAACATGGCCAGAACCAAATTCTACCGGTGCTGGTGTAAGAATGATGCAATTATTGCAAGTTCTTTTAGATAACAAGTATGTTATTACATTTGTATCTACAGCTTCAGAAACAACATTTTCATTTGATTTAAATACAATTGGTATAAAGACCAAAAGAATTTTATTAAATGATGCCACTTTTGATGATTTTGCAATAACCTTATCGCCAGATATAGTACTATTTGACCGATTTTTAACCGAAGAACAATTTGGCTGGAGAATAGCGGAGAAATGCCCAAATGCCATAAGGATTTTAGATACAGAAGATTTGCATTCGTTACGTCAAGTCCGAAAAGAGTGTTTTAAAAAAGGGCTGCCTTTTACTACTAAATCGTGGTTGATACATGATAAGACTAAGCGTGAAATAGCAAGTATTTTACGATCGGATCTATCACTTATTATTTCTAGTTATGAAATGAGTCTGTTGAAAGATGTGGTTAAAGTAGACGAACGATATTTGTTACACTTGCCCTTTATGGTCAATGAAATAAAAAATACAGATGACTGGCCATCTTTTGAGCAACGAAAAGATTTTATTTTTATAGGTGGAGGAAAACACAGCCCCAATTTAGATGCCATTACCTATTTAAAATCAGATATATGGCCTAGAATACATAAGTTGCTGCCAAAAGCCAATATTCATATATATGGGGCATACCTTCCCCAAAAAATACTCGAAATGCACAATGCTAAAGATGGTTTTTTAGTGCAAGGAAGGGCAGACGACGTAAAAAAAGTTATGGCACAAGCACGTATTTGTTTAGCTCCTATTCGTTTTGGGGCAGGAATAAAAGGTAAATTATTAGATGCGATGCAATATGGAACGCCTAGTGTTACAACTTCTATTGGGGCAGAAGGAATGTTTAATGAAAAATCTTGGAACGGTAAAATTACAGATGATATTGATGCTTTTGTACAGGCATCCACCGAATTATACCTAGAGAAAGAAAAATGGGCCGAAGCCCAAAAAAATGGTATACAACTTATCCATACCATTTATGCAAAACCAAAATTATCGACATCTTTGATAACAGCTATCAATAAAATTATAGAAGATAAAGAGGAACATCGCAATCAAAATTTTATGGGAAGTCTATTAATGCATCAAAATTTCAATGCTACCAAATATATGTCCAAATGGATTGAGGAGAAAAATAAATAATAGAAAACACCTCTTAGGCCATTTCTATTCACTAAATCAACAGTCCTATTATTTTCCGCAAAACTGGTCATAATAAGAAACCACATCTATCGGATATTTAATACTGTTGTTGTTTATCTTATTTACTAAATCAGGGCAATCATTAAAGTAATGTGCAAGCCGTTTCTTTTTTAAACCAAAAAGACCTTGTGTAGCCCGTTCAAATTTAGTTTCACCTTTTCGTTTAAATAGTTCAAAATAATCTAAATAATCGTTGTCATCAACAATGTACTCCTTGGCATAACAACTAATTAAATTCCCCTTAAAAACCACTTTTAAAAAAACCATCTCCCCATAATTTTCACGACTATAGTAATCAAACCTAAAAAAGTCGGTTTCTTCTTTATACCACAAAGATTCAAAGCTTTCAATTCCCTTTTTGTACCCTTTTATGTCATAAGGACTATACCGCTTGGTCTTATGGTTTTCTTGCTTTAGCCTTATTTTATCAAATAAATCAATATCCTTTCTATCTTTTATCTGTCCATAAATAGTATCGTTGTTATTTAAAATAACATACCCTGGTTCAAATTTATTCTGAGCATTCAAATTCATTGCGAACAGTAGCACAAACGGCCCTAAATATGATAATAGTTTAATTTTTATTGTATGGGACATCTGATTATATCTAATTGCTTTATCTACTCTTATGTTTCAAAATTTGTTCCAAAGTTGAACTTAAATATAATTCTTCGATAAAAGAATCCTTTATTAGGATTTACGAATTCGGTGCAATATGCATAACTAAGTTCATCATTTAATAATAGTTTATTCATATCAATAGATATATAGTTTTAGCATAATTGTACATCAACCACTATCTTTAAACCTTAGAAATTAGTATCAAAAATTATGGAAAAACCCAATTGGCAAACCGCTATAGAATTTAAAGATATTACCTATAAAAAATGTGAAGGTGTAGCACGTATCGCTTTTAATAGGCCCAACGTACGTAATGCATTTAGGCCTAACACCACCAGTGAACTTATAAAGGCTTTCTATGATGCACAAGAAGACACATCTATTGGTGTGGTATTATTGTCTGCTGAGGGACCTTCGACAAAAGATGGGATTTGGTCATTTTGTTCTGGAGGTGATCAAAAGGCTAGGGGACACCAGGGTTATGTTGGTGAAGATGGTCAACATAGATTAAATATTTTGGAAGTTCAACGTATGATACGTTTTATGCCCAAAGCTGTGATTGCAGTTGTGCCCGGTTGGGCCGTGGGAGGAGGTCATAGTCTCCACGTGGTTTGTGATATGACCTTGGCAAGCAAAGAACATGCTATTTTTAAACAAACGGATGCTGATGTCACCAGTTTTGATGGCGGTTATGGTTCAGCCTATTTAGCAAAAATGGTAGGACAGAAAAAGGCTAGGGAAATCTTTTTCTTGGGTAGAAATTATTCTGCCCAAGAAGCTTTTGAAATGGGTATGGTCAACGCTGTTGTACCACACGATGAGCTTGAGGATAAGGCATACCAATGGGCCCAAGAGATATTGCAAAAATCACCAACCTCCATTAAAATGCTAAAATTTGCTATGAATTTAACTGATGACGGTATGGTTGGACAACAAGTATTTGCAGGGGAAGCTACTCGTTTGGCCTATATGACAGAAGAGGCAAAAGAAGGGAGAAATGCTTTTTTAGAAAAACGCAAACCTAATTTTGGAAAGCACAAATGGCTTCCTTAAAAAAGGAAATAGATTTAAACTAAAAAGAGTCTGAACAATTAAGCTCAGACTCTTTTACGAGAACACTATATGAAAATGAAAAAAATTAATTCGTTTTTATTACACTGTAAATGTAGATAGTTCTCCTGATGGAAATAAACTATTGTTGTGTATAAAGGTAGTTTTGTTGTAAGTCTTTTAAATTCTGTGGTTATACCAAATATGATATCTAAATTACTACCCAGTTTACTTGATGGTGGAAATTATTTCTTTAAGTAAGCAGTTAAAAGTATCATCGGACTGTTCTGCAAGTCCTGTTCTAACGACAACAACATCTTGAGAAGGAAAAATAAAAACACGTTGCCCTTGAAAGCCATTGGCAGAATACAAATTTCGGGGTAAATCAGGGTATTTGCCATTGGCATTCAACCAAAAATGAGCACCATAGGTCCCATTGGAATGAATCGTAGGTTTAGCAACGTAGTCTACCCAAGATTTAGCAAATAGCCGTTCACCGTTCCACATTCCTTTTTTTAAATAAAGCAAACCAAATTTTGCCCAATCTCGAGTTGTTGCCCATCCATAGGAAGAACCAACATAGTTACCTACTAAGTCAGTTTCCAATACCATAGAATGCATTCCTAATTTATCTATCAATTGGGAATATGGGAAATTTAAGTATGCTTGGTGGGTCTTAAAGTAACTCCTCGCAATTCCGGATAACAAATTAGTAGTTCCAGATGAATAGTTCCAAACCTCTGTAGGTTTAGCGACAGGAAGATTATTCTTTTGGGACAACGTCATATCACTGTTTAGAAATAACATCTTTGTTACATCGGATATCTTAAAATAATCCTCTTCCCATGCCAGTCCACTTTGCATTCGTAGTAAATTATCTAATGTAATATCTTTACGTTCATCTAATTGCCATTCTGGTATTGGAGCTTTGTCGGTGACTTGCAATACACCCTGGTATTCCAATATACCATATAGGGTAGCCAAAATACTTTTAGTCATAGACCAACCTAAAACCGGTGTGTTTTTAGTAATGTCTTGTCCATATTTTTCACCTATTATCCGGTCTTTGTAAACAACCAATATAGATCTTGTATTTTGCTCTTCATCGTTTATTGTCTCTGAAATTACCCTTTCTAACTTATTGTAATCAACATTTTTAAAAACAGTATCTTTTGGGTCCAAATTCCCATATGGAAAAGGTAACGTATCCTTAGTAATTGTTCTTTCAGGGACAATGCTGAAATTATGCTTGCTAAACTCCTTGTTCGTAAGTACCGACCCTAATCCTTTTTTAAATACAGATTTCCGTTCCATTAAACCATAAACAGATGCGTAAGCAGTATTTTCAATTTTGTTAACCTCTTCATCGGCCAATTTAATTAACGGCATATTATGGTCTTTCTCACTTATGGTTACCGAACCTCTTTGAGCAAGAAATACGTTAGACGCCATGTTTTTGGAAGCATATCCAGAGATTAAATTTAGTTTTGGGTAGTTGAAGTACGCTAGAAACAACAAACCAATGCTCAACACCCCGAAGAACCATTTTATTTTTTTCAAGTTTTATCTGTTTAATTAGTTCCTTAAATTTAATTTCAACACTAAAATTATTATTTGGTAAATAAAAGTGTTTTATTCCTGCTTATTAATTGCAATTTCTATTTTACTTTTGACCAAACCTTATCCGGTTCAAGTCTAAATGAACCCAAATGTTCAAAA
>CBFIGW010000081.1:0-14241 GCA_965662155.1 Maribacter sp.
GGACCTACTTTCGATATAAATTTTGCGGTTAACATTTTGGCATGTTCCCTACCTTTTTCCACCCTCTTAATCATCGGAATTTTTTCTTTCAGTGATTTTTTCATTAACCCAAATGTACTTTTAGGACTAGGGCTTGCGGCACTATCCATTTCGTTTGCACCGCATATTTTTAAATCGAAAAGCTTTATGAGGTCTAGGGAAGAGAAATGGTTGAAATCTACTAAAAAGAAGAAATCAAACCTAACTATTTCGGATTCTAAAGTGGAAGAAAATCCCCAAGAAACCATCAAAGAAGCGCAAGCAAGCTAAAATCTTAATAAGTCTCCTTCATCCAATTATAAGGAGTTCTTTTCATCCAAAGTCCACGAGTAAAATCCGGAAAATCCTGTGGTTCACCATTATTAGCAATGGACAGTTCGGATAACGGGGTAACCGCACTCCATGCTGCCGCATCATAAGCATCCAAAGGTGGTGCTATGTTCGCCTTTGCAGACTCTATAAATGAATTCAATACAAAAAAGTCCATACCGCCGTGCCCGGCATCCAAGGCATATTCACCATACTTTTTCCATAAGGGATGGTCATATTTATCTAACCATTCGGTTGCATTATCCCACCTATGTGGTTCAGACTCGCCCTCAACATAGATTCGGTTACCGTCTACCTCCCATAACCCGTTGGCACCCTGTACTCTAAATCCAAGAGAATAAGGTCTAGGTAAATTACAATCATGGGTAATAATAATAGTTTCTCCATTGGCGGTGTCTATGGTTGTAGTAATAACATCGCCTTGTTTAAATTTCACTTTGGCATTGGGGTGGTTTTCTCCACCAACAGAGGTGATATAATTATGAAGACCTATAGCTTTTGTGGCATGTGAGGTTAAAGAAACAAATCTATTGCCCCTATTTACATCTGCCATTACCGCAATTGGGCCCAAACCATGGGTTGGGTATACATCGGCATTTCGTTTAACTGAATGGGCAGTACGCCATTTTGCCTCTGAAACCCCTTTCTCTCCAAATTCTGCCCCTTTACCATAGGCTTCCTTACCATCGTTAAACTTCACATGTCGTAAATCATGTTGATAGCCACATCTAAAATGCACCAATTCCCCAAAAAGATTTTGTTTAACCATGTTCAAAACCGCCAAGATATCTCTTCGGTAATTCACATTTTCAAGAATCATCATGTGGGTACCCGTAGCCTCATGGGTATTTACCAAATCCCAACACTCTTCCATGGTATTAGAGGCCGAAACCTCTACACCTGCGAATTTTCCAGCCTTCATAGAATCGACCGTCATCCTCGTATGCCATAGCCAAGGTGTAGAAATAACCACGGCATCAACATCGGTCAATTCCAATAAGTTTCTGTAATCATAATCGTTAGCCCCAAAAACCTTTGGGGTTTTACCATTTGATTTTTTAATAAGGTCGTTGGCAATATCAATTCGGTTAGGGTCAATGTCGCAGATTGCCGTCAAATTTACATCCTTTCGTAGTAACAAGTTTTTTAAGTGGTTGGTGCCGCGTAGCCCAATACCAATTAATCCTACATTAATTTTATCCGCATTACTATATATGGTTTTAGCAAAGCTAGGCACAGTTACTAGTCCAACCCCGGCCAAAGATGTGTTTTTAATAAAATTGCGACGCGTACCCATATGTTTTCTGTTATTATTTGTACCGTAAATTATGAAAAACTCTCGAATTCAAGAATTAATGGTAATATAATGACCTTATAACTAATTATTGATTCTAATTTTAGAACAATCCTTATTTTTGGGCCTGTTTTTAACCTCATAGTAAACACATGCGGTTTACAAAAGAACTACAATAAACAGATCAACGTAAACGTTGGAATATTGAATCTCGATTATCGAGTAAAAAACAAAACCATGACACTACTATTAATGGCTGCCGGTAGCGGTAGCAGATACGGTAAATTAAAACAGTTTGATGATTTAGGCCCAAATGGCGAATTTCTTATGGAATTTGCTATCTACGATGCCATCCAAAATGATTTTGAACAAATTGTTGTAATTACCAAAAAAGAAAATGTTGCTTTTTTAGAAGAGCACTTAAGTGCCCGTTTACCAAACAAAATTAAACTTAATGTTCTTGCACAGGAACTTACAGATCTACCGTCAGGAGTTATTTTTGAAGGCGAACGTAAAAAACCTTGGGGCACGGCCCATGCGGTATGGACAGCCAGAGATGTTATCACCGGTCCTTTCATTGTCATAAATGCCGATGATTTTTATGGTCAGGCAGCTTACAAGAAAGCCGCTGAATTTATGAAAACAAATGATAGCGCTTATGCGCTTTTAGGATATACATTGCAAGATACCTTGTCTGAACATGGTTCTGTTTCTAGAGGGGTTTGTGAAGTAGATGGCGATAATTTGATTTCTGTTCAAGAGCGACTAAAATTAATTCAAAAAGAAAGTAAGGTAGTAGACGAGGATACAGGTCTTGAATTTACCGGCGATGAGCAGGCCAGCATGAACTTTTGGATATGCAGACCGTCTATTTTTGATAAAATAGAATCGGAATTCAGGATTTTCCTAAATGATGCAGACCGCATTGCGAATAGTGAATTGTACATTCCTTTGATGATTCAGGAAATGCTTCAAGCTAAAGAAATTGAAGTAAAATGTATACCTTCAGGAGGTGACTGGTTTGGTGTAACCTATGCCAGCGATAAAGAAAAAGCGATGGAAAGCCTTCAAAACAAAACAAAAGAAGGCCAGTACATAACTCCATTATGGAACTAGAAAATAGTAAATATACCCCGGAATCGCTTAATACAATTTTGGGGTGTTTTACTATTAACAAAGATGAATATTCATATAGTACGCTTACCTCTGGTTTTATTAATGACACCTTTCTTGTTTGCTCCAACAAACTACCATTATATATATTACAACGTATTAATAACGAAGTATTTACAGATGTTTCTGGTGTAATGCAAAATATCACCAAAGCCCTAAAGGCTTTACAGGGTGATGAATACTCCTCCTTAGAATATATCAAAACTACTTCTGGTTATTCTTTTGCCAAAACCGAGATAGGTTACTGGAGATTGGTGAATTATATTCCAAATAGCGTTACTTATAACACTACTAACGATACAACCATTGCATTTGAAGCTGGTAGAATTGTTGGTATATTTCACTGTTTACTCCAAAATGAGTCGGTTTCAAGTTATGTCGAGACCATTCCAAAATTCCATGATATAGCTTTACGAAAGGTTCAATTTAAAACCGCCTTGTCTTCTGCCAAAAAAGAAAGAATCGAAAGAGCCGAAAAAGCAATCACCACTGCTCAAAGATTGTTGGCCGAACTGAAATCATTTCAATTAAAAGATTTACCTGTTCGTGTTTGTCATAACGACACTAAACTAAATAACATCCTTTTCGACAGGGGCACTAAAAAAGCATTGTGCTTAATTGATTTGGATACCCTAATGAAAGGTTATTTTCTATACGACTTTGGAGATGCGGTTAGAACTATTGCGAACACTGCCGAAAAAGATGAACAAGACCATGCTAAAATAGAATTTAATACCGACCTATTCCATGCCTTTACCCAAGGCTTGGCAAGTAACCCGGTTTTTCTAAATAAAAAAGAATTGGACTCTATGCCCATTGGGGTAGTTATGATGCCATTTTTACACGGACTACGAGCACTTACGGATTATCTTAATGGCAATACGTACTACAAGGTAAACTATGAGCACCAAAATTTAGACCGATGCTTAAGCTTATTTGATTTTTCTAATAAAGCGCTAGATAAGATTCCCTTTATGAAAGAGGTAATATTAGATATTTTTAGTGAGGATAAGCTGAACTAAAAAGGTCATAAACTAAAAAGAGTCTAACCTTTGAAGGTTAGACTCTTTTACGAGAACACTATATGAAAATGAAAAATTTTATTTCGTTTTAATTACATTGTAAATATATATCTACGTCTCGATACACTAAATTTATTGTTGTGTGACAAGGCAAAACTGTTGTGAAACAGTTATTAATTGTTATTTGGGTTCGAATAGTTAAGCAATTAACTATTTACAATCCACATTACCCATATTAATGCTTCTTCATATTTACTTCCATATTCCTGACTATACCAAAAACTTAACAAGCTCATAACCAAAGATTAAATAATAGGTAACGCTATTGTTAAGTGAATTCTTGAATCTTTGTAGTTATAGGTTTCTTACGCATGAAAATTATACCAGTGCCTATTCCTGTTTTTCCATCCAACTTCTTGATCAGCCGATTTGGATGCTTTTACGCCCACTTAAAGTTCAAGAGACTAAACAAAATAAAATCCAATTCCATTTATGAAAAAAAGACCTGTTGACCTTGTGGTTATATCAGATGTGCATTTGGGTACATACGGTTGCCATGCCAAAGAGTTACTAAAGTATATGAGATCAATTAAACCAAAAGAGGTAATACTTAACGGCGACATTATAGATATTTGGCAATTTAGCAAACGCTACTGGCCTAAATCACACATGAAAGTGATCAAATTAATTATGGATTGGATTGCCAAAGGCGTAAAAATACATTATGTAACAGGCAACCATGACGAGATGTTAAGAAAATTCACGGGATTTAAGATGGGTTCCTTTAGTATTGTAAACAAGGTGGTATTGCCTTTGGATGGTAAGAAAGCCTGGTTTTTTCATGGGGATATTTTTGACGTAACCATGCAACATTCCAAATGGGTTGCAAAATTAGGCGCCAAAGGATATGATTTTTTAATACTATTGAACAGGGCCATTAACTTTATTTTCAAAAAATTAGGTAAGGGGCCTATCTCAATGTCCAAGAAAATAAAAAATGGAGTTAAATCTGCCGTTAAGTTTATCAATAATTTTGAGCAGGTTGCCGCCGATATTGCTATTGAGAACAGCTATGATTATGTGGTCTGCGGACATATTCATCAACCAGAAATGAGAGAAATTAAAAATGATAAAGGCGTAGTCACTTATTTAAATTCAGGTGATTGGATAGAAAACCTTACCGCACTAGAATACCATAAAGGGGCATGGGAACTTTACACCTACGAACATGATATTGAGATGGTTAGCAAAGAAGAAGATCCCAACGAGGAAACCTTTGTTATATTGGAAAAGGCTGCCCTATTCCAAAGCCTTGTTGAAGAATTCCAGTCTAGCGGTTTGGTCAAGTTGAAATAATCCAAAACTTATTCAAACCAGAGATATATGAAAGTACTATACGCCATTCAAGGGACTGGTAATGGACATTTAAGCAGGGCCCGTGATGTAATACCTGCGTTATTAAACCATAAAGTGGATTTAGATATATTAATTAGTGGGACCCAAGCAGATATCCAAATCCCATATACTATCAAGTATAGGTTAAAAGGACTTAGTTTTATTTTTGGCAAAAAAGGAGGGGTGGATATGTGGCGAACGTATATAAAATCCAACAGGTCTCGTCTTCAAAAGGAAATTAAAACAGTTCCTATTCATGAGTATGACCTTATTATTAATGACTTTGAACCAGTAACAGCTTGGGGCTGTAAACTTAGCAATAAACCCTGTTATAGTTTTAGCCATCAAGCAGCTGTACTTTCAAAAAATGCGCCAAAACCTAACAAGACTGATTTACTTGGTAAATGGATATTAAAAAACTATGCCCCTACCAGTCATCAATTTGGTCTACATTTTAAATCTTATGAAAATGGAATTTTCACCCCCATCATAAGAAATGATATTCGTAATCAAGCCGTAAGTACATTAAAACATTATACGGTTTACCTGCCCTCCTATGGTGATGGTAAATTGATTCATTTTTTATCACAAATCCCAGATATCTATTGGGAAGTTTTCTCAAAACATAACCATAAAGAAATAGTAACAGGAAAAATACGTATAAGACCTATTACCAACGATGCATTCGTAAAAAGCATGGCAAGTAGTAAAGGTGTTTTTTGCGGTGCAGGTTTTGAAACACCGGCAGAAGCACTTTTTATGAAAAAGAAACTCATGGTGATTCCAATGAAAGGACAATATGAACAGCAATGCAATGCAGCAGCCTTAAAAAAAATGGGCGTAACGGTAATTAAATCATTAAAAGACAAACATCTAGAAAAAGTCAAGAAATGGGTGGCAAGTGACACTGTAGTTTCAGTAGATTATCCAAACCGTACAAATGAAATTGTTTCACTCTTATTGGAGCAAACCTCTATTAAATTGAGTGTTTAAGGTTGGAAGAAAAAAAAGAACTTATTTCAGAACGCAACTTAAGTATTACAGATTTTGGTGAAGGTTTTACATGGGGCGTAGCTACTGCAGCATTTCAAACGGAGGGAGCCTATAAAAAAGATGGTAAGGGACATTCTATTTGGGATGTTTTTTCCAACAAAAAAGGAAACATCTACCAGAACCATACAGCTAAGGAATCATGTGATTTCTATCATAAATATGAAGAAGACATACTTTTGATGAAATCCATGAACCTAAAAAACTTCAGGTTCTCATTATCTTGGAGTAGAATTTTACCCAATGGTACTGGAGAGGTAAACCAAAACGGAATTAGTTTTTACAATAATGTAATTGACTTTTGTTTAGAAAATGGCATTACACCTTGGGTTACATTATACCATTGGGACTTGCCTCACGCTTTAGAATTACAGGGAGGTTGGACTAATCGTAAAATACTAGACTGGTTTGAACAGTATGTGGAAATCTGTGCTAGACAATTTGGTGATCGGGTAAAACATTGGATGATTTTAAACGAGCCCATGGTATTTACTGGTGGCGGTTATTTTCTTGGTGTACATGCTCCTGGAAAAAAAGGCATTGGTCAGTTTATGCCTGCGGTTCACCATGCCCAACTATCACAAGCCATTGGTGCTAGAATCATTCGAAAAGAAGTTAAAAAAGCACATATAGGAACAACCTATTCATGTTCACAAATAACCCCATTAAATCAAAGTAAAAAGAACCTTAAAGCCGCTAAAAAAGTAGATACACTCTTAAACCGACTTTTTATTGAACCTGTTTTGGGACTTGGTTACCCTGTTGAAGACTTACCAGTATTAAAAAAACTAAAACCCTACATCTTACCTAATGACATGGAATTAAGTAAATTTGATTTTGATTTTATCGGAATACAAAATTACACTAGGGAAGTTGTTGCACATAGTTATTTTGTCCCTTATCTAAATGCCAAAATTATAAAAGCTACCAAACGTAATGTAAAAACAACCTTGATGGATTGGGAAGTCTACCCTCCAAGCATCTACCAAATGATTAAAAAATTCAATGGCTACAACGAGGTTTCCAAGCTTATTATTACAGAAAATGGGGCTGCTTTTGAAGACGAGTTAATAAATGGGGAGATTCATGACGATCAGAGAAAAGTATTTATTAAAAACCATATTGAACAAGTGCTTAGAGCGAAACAAAAAGGTTACCGTATTGATGGATATTTCGTTTGGACATTAACCGATAATTTTGAGTGGGCAGAGGGTTACTATCCTCGCTTTGGTATGGTCCATGTAGATTTTAACACTCAAAAAAGAACCTTAAAATCATCTGGAAAATGGTTTCGGGACTTTCTTGGCAACAAGTTATAAACCATTATAGGCATAAAAAAAGCCGATACTCCTACCGGCTTAAGCTAACTAACTCAAAAATTTACATGCATCTCAAAACACGTTCCGCAAAAATAGGCTCTCTTTTTTGTGATACTGTTAATTTAACCTAAGCATTTTGTTAACTTATTTAAAAGCTTGGTGGCCCGTTATGTCCGCACCTGTAATTAGCAAATGAATATCATGTGTGCCTTCATAGGTAATTACACTTTCTAAATTCATCAAGTGGCGCATAATACTATATTCTCCGGTAATTCCCATACCGCCTAAAATCTGCCTTGCCTCTCTAGCAATTTTAATGGCCATTTCTACATTGTTTCTTTTGGCCATCGATATCTGTGCCGTGGTCGCCTTACCCTCATTTTTCAATTGGCCCAATCTAAAGGCTAAAAGTTGTGCCTTTGTTATTTCGGTAATCATTTCTGCCAATTTCTTTTGCTGTAATTGGAAAGCTGCAATAGGCTTACCAAATTGAACACGTTCTTTGGCATAACGTAAAGCAGTATCATAACAATCCATTGCTGCGCCTATAGCCCCCCAGGAAATTCCGTATCTGGCAGAGTCCAAACAACCTAAGGGTGCGCCTAAACCAGATTTATTTGGTAATAAATTCTCTTTAGGGACTTTTACATTATCAAATATCAATTCTCCAGTAGCTGAGGCTCGAAGAGACCATTTATTATGTGTCTCCGGTGTGCTAAAGCCTTCCATTCCACGCTCTACCAGTAATCCATGAATACGCCCCTCTTCGTTTTTGGCCCAAACTACCGCAATATCGGCAAAAGGGGAATTGGATATCCATAATTTGGCTCCATTTAAAAGGTAATGGTCCCCCATATCCTTGTATTTGGTTTCCATACCACCGGGATTGGAACCATGGTTCGGTTCTGTAAGTCCAAAACAGCCCATCATTTTACCAGAAGCCAATTTTGGAAGGTACTTTTTGCGTTGCGACTCATTACCATAGGTATATATAGGGTACATAACCAAAGAAGACTGTACCGATGCTGTTGAACGTACACCACTATCGCCACGTTCTATTTCTTGCATGATAAGACCGTAACTTATATGATCCAGACCCGCCCCACCATATTCCTCGGGAATATACGGCCCAAAGGCTCCAATCTCCGCTAATCCAGAAAGGATTTGTTCTGGGAAGGTAGCTTTTTGGGCATATTCCTCAATAATTGGAGAAACATCCCTTTTTACCCACTGTCTTGCGGCATCACGTACCAAAAGGTGTTCTTCGGATAGTAAATCATCCAAATTATAATAATCCGGAGCTTCAAATAAATCAGGCTTCATGTAATATTCGTTTATTACAGTAAATATAAAAATATAACACTACACGACCTAAAAGTTACATTTTTAAATAAAAATCTTTGGTTAGAAGAATATATTCATCGGTATATACGTGTCTTTCTTTTTCTATAATCAATTCATCCAATTCTTGAGAAGACTCTTTTTTTTCAAATACCATAAGACTTCGCTTTACAACACTAGACAGATTACCCTTTACCCTAGTAATTTTGCTAGGAAATAGACCAAAATTCTTGGCCAATGCGACAAACTGCGCTTCTTCTTTAAAAGGTATAATGACGGAGAACGACCCACTATCCGCAAGTAAAACAGTTACACCGTGCAATAATTCATCAAAAGGTAGAAAACTACTTTGCCTTGCTTGATCTCTCTGCGTATCTCCTGAGGATACATCTTCAATATAAAAAGGAGGGTTACAAACAATAAGATCATAGGTATCATCTATCTCGTCAACAAATTCATCCAAACCGGCATGGTAACCATATAAACGATCTCCCCAAACCGATTTCTCAAAATTCTCTACACATTGCTCATATGCATTTTCATCTATCTCTATAGCATCAATTAGTTCAGCTGTACTACGTTGCGCCAACATTAAGGCAATAATGCCAGTACCAGCACCAATATCTAAAATAGAAGCTGGATTTTTAATAAGAGGAGTCCAAGCACCAAGTAAAATGCCATCCGTTCCAATTTTCATGGCACAACGGTCCTGGTTTATCGTAAACTGCTTACATACAAATGGTTTGCTCATTTTATTCTACCTGGCTCCCTATTTTCGGACCCTTCAACCTCTGTTAAACTGTCCCCTAATTTTAATCGCATTTTGTCTGCCAATTTTTGTATTATTTGTACTACTTCGGGAAATTCGTTTGCCAAGTTATGTTTTTCACTGGGATCTTTATCCAAATTATACAATTCAATTTCATCCAATTGAATCATTTTATAATTACCGGGAAGTCCATCCTTGCCAGGTATTTGGCCTTCCATTGTCCTATAGGTATGAGGAAAATATAGTTTCCAATTTTTATAACGTACCCCAAATAATTCATTGACCCTATAATAAAAGAAATAAGCCTCCTGCGGACTCGTCGTGGTTTCACCTTTTAACAATTTCCATACACTTTTACCATCAATAATAGCTTCTGGTAATTTTGACTTGGTTAGCTCTGCAATAGTTGGTAATACATCTATGGCCATAACAGGAGTATCCAGTGTTTTTCCTTTTTTCAATTCCTTAGGGTATTTGACTATAAAAGGTTCTCTTTGACCGCCCTCCCAAGCAGTTCCTTTTCCTTCCCGTAATGGATATGCACTACCGGCATGATTACCATAAGCCAACCACGGTCCATTGTCTGAAGTGAAAATGACAATGGTATTCTCTGTAAGATTATTCAATTCTAAAGTCTTTAAAATTTCACCAACGGACCAATCCAGTTCCATTATAACATCCCCGTATAAACCTCGATTAGATTTACCTTTAAATTTGTCGGAAACAAATAAAGGAACATGGGGCTGAGGATGCGGTACATAAAGAAAAAATGGTTCATTTTTATGCCGATTGATAAAATCCACACTTTTCTCTGTAATGGCAGTAGTTAAATTCGTTTGATCCGTTAAGGTGTCAATTACTACTTCATTTTGATAGAGTGGTAATGGACCAAAATTAAATACAGGCCCCTGTTGTGGATGTAAAGTCCACATATCATTGGAATATGGAATTCCAAAATATTCATCAAAACCCTGATTATTCGGCATAAATTCAGGTGCATCCCCCAAATGCCATTTACCAAATATCCCCGTTGCATACCCATTATCTTTTAGCATTTTGGCCAATGTAGTTTCCTTTGGGCTTAACCCTACCTTACTGTTGGGCATTAAGGCATTATGAATGCCAATCCTATTAGGGTAGCATCCAGTCAGAATACCGGCTCTTGAAGCAGAACAAACCGCTTGGGCAGCATAGAAATTTGTCAATTTTAATCCCTCTTTTGCCATTTGGTCCAGATTAGGGGTCTTTATATCACTAGCCCCAAAAACCCCGACATCATTATAGCCTTGATCATCCGTAAAGATTAAAACCACATTAGGGGATTGAGTTTCTTCTGATTTAGTTTCCACCTTGGTTTCTTTGCAAGACAGCATTAAAAGCAGGACAAAAAAGACAATTCCATTAAAATTTAAATGTTTCATTGACACTTTTTAATAACACAGCGTTAAAATCCTTGTAATATGCCATGAATATAGTTAATTTCCGAAGGAATATTTAGAAGAATCAATACCACAATGAAATCTTACAACCAAGAAACTAAAAAGCAAAACCTTTTCCGGTTTGTCTTTTTTTTACCCTTCCTTATCGTTTGTTCTTTAATAAGCTGTTCAACTGAAAAAAAAGAAAAGGCACAGGACAATGTAGCGGAAATTATTTCCTCCATGTCCGATTCGCTTCCAGTAGTTTCTCTACCAGAAAATGCAGACCCAGAGCATGAAGATTGGAAAGGAGCGGATTTAAATCCCAAGGCCCCAGTGCTACCTTTATATCCAGAGGAAGAAGCCAAAAAATTTTTATTGCCGGAAGGCTATCATATTGAACCCATCCTCACCGAACCACAAATACAGCAACCAGGAGCGATTTCATTCGATGGAAACGGTCGCATGTACGTATTGGAACTGCGCACCTATATGCTCACTGCCGATTCTGACGGAACTTTGGAGCCTACCAGTAGGATTTCACGGTGGGAGGACCTCGATAACGATGGTGTTTATGAAAAGGGAGCGGTCTTCGTAGACAGTCTTATTTTCCCTCGTTTTGTACTGCCCTATGGGAAGGATGCCGTACTGACCATGAATTCGGACGAGGACAATGTGTATAAGTTCACCGATACCGATGGTGACGGTAAAGCTGATAAAAAGGAACTTTTCACTACCAATTACGGACGTTCTGGTAATGTGGAACACCAACAGGCCTTTATGTATTACAATATGGACAATTGGCTTTACAGTACATATAACGCCTTTAGGGTACGGGAAACTCCAACAGGGGTCATCCGTGAGAATACGGGGTATAATCGTGCACAATGGGGCGTAACACACGATGATGATGGAAAGGTTTGGTTTTTGGGAGGCGCGAGTGGCCTACCATCCCAATTTCAACAACCCGTACATTATGGTAATTTTGAGTATGAGGATACTGACAATTATGCCGAAGGTTTTGAAGAACCATGGGGCGCACCTGTTTTGATAGGCGACCTGCAAGAAGGTATGGACCGGGTTCGAGAAAATAACGGAGGACCCAAACGGGTTACCGGAGCTGCTGGAAACGATATATACAGGGGTGACCGATTGCCAAAAGACCTGTACGGACAGTTATTCTATGGGGAACCTGTAGCCCGTATCGTGCGTCAGGTAAATCCTGTTGTCAATGAAGGAATAACGACCTTGCACAATGTATTTCAAGATCAACAGTCGGAGTTTTTGAGATCTACGGACCCCTTGTTCCGTCCAGTAGATATGACGACCGCACCAGATGGCACCATGTATATTACCGATATGTACCATGGCATCATACAAGAGGGTAATTGGGCGCAAAAAGGCACGTATCTTCGTGCAAAAATTGAGCAGTATCAACTGGATAAAGTCGTTGGACTTGGCCGAATCTGGCGTATTACACATGATAGCAAAGAACGGGACAAGACCAAACCGAATATGCTCAATGAAACACCGGTCCAACTTGTAAAGCACTTGGAACACCCAAATGGTTGGTGGCGGGACAAGGCACAACAGTTGATCGTGTTATCACAGGATAGGAGTATCGTTCCAGAACTTGAAGCCATGGTTAATAATAGCGATAATACATTGGCCCGATTCCATGCCTTGTGGTGCTTGGAGGGCCTGGCTTCGTTGAAAGAGAAAATGGTGAGAAAATTGATGGACGATCCCAATCCCAGAATGCGTATTCAGGCCATGCGTGCAGGGGAGACATTATATAAGTCGGGTAAAAAATCACTTGTAGGGGATTATTTAAAACTACTTGAGGATAAAAATGTGGATGTGGCCTTACAGGCCGTTTTGTCGGCACACATTCTTGAAGTCCCATCCTTCGACGTTGCCCTCAAAAAATTACTCAAGTCGAATTCGGCCAAAGGAATACAAACAATTGGTACACAGATATTAGAACCAAAAGAAGTCAAAAATTGGTGGGAAGTTGGCAATAATCAGCTTACCGAAGCCCAAAAGAGCAGCTTGGAAAAAGGAAAGGTTATCTTCAACGAACTCTGTGTACAATGTCATGGAAACGATGGCACTGGAACACCAGTTGGAGATGGTTTGGTCATGGCACCGGCCTTGAGCGGTTCTACCCGGGTACAATCGCACCCGGAATATGTTATTAAAACGGTGATGCACGGACTGGAAGGACCATTGGATGGGAAAACGTATCCCGCAGGTATTATGGTGGGCAACAAAGAACAATCCGATGATTGGATTGCGTCCATCGTATCCTATATACGGACCAATTTATCCAATGAAGCCACCTTGGTATCGGCCGAGGATGTCCATACCGTTAGGACCAAAACGGAGGAACGCAAAGCGCCTTATCTATATGATGAGTTGATGACATCAGTTCCACAACTCTTAACACCAAGTGAGGAATGGAATATAACGGCAAGCCATTCTGTGCCCACACGTATTGGTGGTAGGGCCTCCCCTACCAGTGCATTTAATTTTGAGGGATGGAGTACTGGAGGTAATCAGGAAGAGGGCATGTGGTTTCAAATAGAGTTACCGGAAACTATGAGCGTCACCGAAATTCATTATACCGCAATCCCCATATCCAGAGGATGGCGTCCTGGGTCACCACCACCTCTTCACACCTTTCCACGTGGCTACATATTAGAAACCTCCATGGATGGAAGTTCATGGAAAGAAATTGAAAAAGGCGAAGGAGAGCAGGCAGATATTTCCCTGATTTTCGACCCCGTTGAGACCAAGTTTATACGCATGAGCTTAACGAAAAACTTTGGTCCGCAAGAGGACCGTGAAATACCTTGGTCCATGCGACAAATGAAGATTTATGGAGCATCAAAAAAACCTATATTATGAATAACAAAAAAAACATAGTTTCAAGAAGAAAGTTCATATCGAGTTCCGCCGCTTTAGCCATTGGGACAACGCTTGTAGGTCCTAATATTTTTGGCAGAAATAGGATGCTGAATTCACCTGTCCCAAACTCTAAAATAAAAGGGGTTCAAATTGGGGTAATTACGTATTCCTTTAGAAGTAT
>CBFIGW010000082.1:0-13745 GCA_965662155.1 Maribacter sp.
TTCATCACTATAGATAAAGAAAGAATTATTACTTCTACTGAAGCTTTAAAGCTTACTGAAATTCCAAAGCATATGATTGTTATTGGAGGAGGTGTCATTGGTTTGGAGTTAGGTCAAGTTTACAAAAGACTTGGTGCCGATGTAACTGTCGTGGAATATATGGACCGTATTATTCCTGGAATGGATGCTGCACTTTCTAAAGAATTGACCAAGGTGATGAAAAAGCAAAAAGTAAAATTTGCGCTTTCGCATAAAGTGAAATCCGTTGAGCGTAAAGGAAACACTATTACCGTAAAGGCAGATGATAAAAAAGGTAAAGAAGTTGTTTTTGAAGGTGATTACTGCTTGGTGTCCGTGGGTAGAAAACCTTATACAAATGGTTTAAATGTTGAGGCCGCCGGTGTTAAGTTAGATGACCGTGGTAGAATAGAGGTAGACGCCCATTTAAAGACGAATGTTGACAATATATATGCCATTGGCGATGTGGTTAAAGGTGCTATGCTTGCTCATAAGGCAGAAGAGGAAGGAACTTTAGTTGCAGAGCAGTTAGCAGGTCAGAAACCACATATAGATTATAATTTAATTCCTGGGGTTGTCTACACCTGGCCAGAAGTAGCAGCTGTTGGTAAAACTGAGGAAGAATTAAAAGAGGCAGGTGTTGTCTATAAATCCGGTCAGTTTCCTATGAGGGCACTTGGACGTTCAAGGGCAAGTATGGACCTAGATGGCTTTGTAAAGATTTTGGCAGACAAGGAGACCGATGAAGTTCTTGGGGTACATATGATCGGTGCCAGATGTGCAGATTTAATTGCCGAAGCGGTAACAGCCATGGAATTTAGGGCTTCAGCAGAAGATATTTCTCGTATGAGCCATGCACACCCAACGTTTGCCGAAGCGGTTAAAGAGGCTGCCCTTGCAGCTACAGACGATAGGGCACTACATGTTTAAACTATAATAACATTACAAAAAAAAGCAGTTGATTTTATCAACTGCTTTTTTGTTTATACACATTTTATATTTTGGATAATGTGTACCTATACATTCTTATGGCTTCCATCACAATAAGGTGGATTGCCAGTTTGTTTGCAAGTGCACAGATAGGCTTTTTTATCTTCATCAACACTAAATCCCAAAGAAGGCGGTTTGTTGTGGGCCCTGTGGGCACCATCACAAAATGGTTGATTGGCACTATGGCTGCAGGTACACCAAGCATATCTTTTATCTTTTTCTAAATCAACTGCAATTGGGGAATACGTTTTATCGTTCATAAATAAAAATTTTTACTGGAAGTTACTGTAAACAAGGGACAAATAAGAATGTGCTTATCAATTTTTAATAATTCCAAATAGTTTAATAAGTCTATTGTAGAGCGCTCTAAAGATATCTAAACTGGTATAAATTAATTTTTCAAGTTGAAACTTTATCAGATTGATAACGTAGGTAATATATTGTTTAATATCTACCTTATGATCCTCATATCGTAAAGCTAAATAGGAACATAAGATCATGAATACTATTGCTCCCAAAATTACAGTTACCGGCGATAACGAATGATTAAAAAATCGGTACAAACCAAAACCTGTTAGGCTACCGTATAAAATCATAAAATGTATAACATAAATAGACAAAGTGCTCTGCCCAAGCCTTAATCCTGTTCTGTTGGTCAATAATTTTCTTAATAACATAAACACGGAAAAGACCAAAAGCACATCACCCAAACGGATGAACAAATAGTTATTATAAAATATATCACTGAATAGTGAAATTCCCGTATAATTGGAAAGTGCTAAAAAGAAATTTGAAGAATATAAAATAAGGATAGACCCTAGCGCTATAAATAAGCTTGTACCAATCGTATACAAGTTTTTATGTTCTTTATATTTTGCAAAGAAAACGGAAATAAAACTACCAAAAGCAGTATAGCCAAACCACGGAACAATTGTAAATACAGAACCATTGCTTTTAGTGAAATAATTTGCCAACCATTGTGGTAAGAAGCTGTAATCTAGTGCCTTATAAAAGGGTTCAAAAATAAATAATACAATGGTTGCTATAAGTAGTAAAGAAGGAAATAGCCACTTCCTTTCTTTGTTTGAAATTAAATAGATCAAGATAATTCCTAAGATGGATAGTCCAATGCAATGTAGGACATCTACAAGGTAAAAGGAATCATAAATCTCACCTTTTAGCAATCCTAAAAAATTCATTCTCAATAAGTAACCAATGACAAGAAGTTCAATACCTCTTTTTATTCCTTTCTTTACCCTAGGGTTGTCCCAACCTTTTTGTGGTACTTTTATTAGGAGGTAAGTGAAAATAAATCCGGATACTGTAAAGAACACCGGTGCTGTAATACCCCTAAAATACTTCCAAACACTAAATAAGATATTGGTGTCATCCCGAAATGCATTGTCCAATAACCCATCAATAAAATGGCCTTGGAGCATCATTAAAATGGCCCAGGCCCTAATGGCATCTATAAAATACAACCGGTTGTTACTTTTGTCCATTTTGGATTACTTAATCCTATATACTTAATTTTCAGTGCAGTTAGATCTTTAAAAGTGCAAAATTAGATAAAATACTGGCAACTCCTTATGAATTAAACTATTTTCGTAAATCAAATATTTTATTTACGATATGTCATTTATTTTAGGTTTTGCCGGTAGTAATTCATCAACTTCTATTAATTATAAATTAGTTCGTTATACCGCCTCTTTAATTGAGGATAGGAAAGTACGGTTAATGGATATGGCCAATTGTCCATTTCCCATGTACAGCGAAGACTATGAAAAAGAAAAAGGGTTTTCCAACTCATTAGTGGAGTTGAAAAATGATTTGCAAGCTGCAGAGGGTATAATTATTTCCGTAAATGAACACAATGGTAATCCTTCTGCATATTTTAAAAACTTGATAGACTGGCTTTCTAGGGTGGATAGAGATTTTATTAAAGAAAAAAAAGTTTTGCTAATGGCTACCTCTGGTGGTAAAAGAGGGGCTATTGGGTCCTTGGAAGTATCGGAAAAAATGCTTTCAAGATTTGGAGCACAGATTACAGATACATTTTCCTTACCCGGTTTTAATGATAATTTTGACTTGGACAAAGGAATATTGGATGCTACCTTAGCGGAAAAGCACAAAGGTGTTTTAAAGGATTTTCTTGGAAAAATTGCTACTTGAGAAGAACTGTTTTTTTTGAAATAGATCAATTAAAGGGGTTTAAAGAATCTCTCTTGCAGTGGGCACAACAGTTTGATGAAGTTGTTTGGTTAGATAGTAATCAGCATCGATCTAAATACAGTTCATTTGAAGGTCTTTTAGCTGTTGATGGTTTAACGGCGATTACTACGGATAGTGAGCATGCCTTCGAAGATTTAAAGGAATATCAATCACAAACCAAAGATTGGATTTTTGGATATTTGTCCTATGACCTAAAGAATGATGTTGAAAATTTAAAATCCGATAATTTTGACGGACTTAAATTTCCTGACCTCTATTTTTTTCAGCCTAAAAAAATCGTAAAAATTCATCAAAACAAAGCCGAATTCATTTACATGAATGTGGTATCCGACGAAATCAATATTGATTTTGAAGAAATTTGTAACTTAAAGCAAGATCTACATCAAGAAAAACAATTTTCCGAACCGCTATATATAAGAATGCGGATATTTAAGGACGAGTATTTTAAAAGGGTTAAGGAAATACTATTCCATATTCACCAAGGCAATATTTATGAGGCTACTTTTTGTCAGGAGTTTTATGCAGAAGATTACCAGATCGACCCTTTACCAGTCTTCCAACAATTAAACAAAATCTCAACTGCACCGTTTGCTTCCTATGCAAAGTTTTTTGATAAATACTTGATATCTGCCAGTCCAGAACGATTCATAAAAAAAATGGGAAGCAAAATTATTTCCCAGCCCATTAAGGGAACAGCAGCACGTTCTAAGCATACAGCTATGGATAATTCCTTAAAATATGAATTGGAGCATGATGTTAAGGAACGGGCGGAAAATGTGATGATAGTGGATTTGGTACGTAACGACTTGTCTAAAACGGCCATAAAAGGGTCGGTAAATGTAGAGGAACTGTGTAAGGTGTATTCCTTTGAACAAGTGCATCAAATGATTTCTACCATTACATCCCATGTAGGTCTAGACCAAAATCCGGTCGATGTAATTAAGGACTGTTTTCCAATGGGCAGTATGACTGGTGCTGCTAAAATTACGGCAATGGAAATACTAGAATCGTTGGAATCCTTTAAAAGGGGCTTATACAGTGGTGCCGTAGGTTATTTTACTCCAGATGACGATTTTGATTTTAATGTGGTCATACGAAGTATTTTGTATAATGAAACCGAAAAATATCTTTCTTATGCCGTTGGTAGTGCCATAACCGCAAAATCCGATCCAAAAAAAGAATATGAAGAATGCCTTTTAAAAGCAAGGGGAATGCGACAGGTATTAGGTATAAAGTCTGCTAAAGATTAGCTAATATAGTATTTCCTAAAACTCATATTAACTACCTTTGTACGAGATGCTTCATACATTTAAACAGCATATACGTCGTAGTTATCCAGAACTGCTGTCCACTAGGTTTATTTTAGCCTGTAGCGGTGGGGTGGATAGTGTAGTTTTAGCCCATATTTGTTATGATTCTAATATGGATTTTGCTATTGCCCATTGTAATTTTAAGTTAAGGGGAGACGCCAGTGATAAAGATGAGGAGTCAGTAAGGCAATTGGCAAAGGAATTGGATAAGCAATGTTATGTTACCCATTTTGACACCTTGGGTCACATGAATAAAAATAATCTATCCTTACAAATAGCTGCGAGGGAGCTCAGGTATGAATGGTTTTATGGCATTATGTCCAAAAATAAAATCAATATTTTGGTTACGGCCCACCATGCAGATGACAATCTGGAAACTTTTTTAATTAATTTATCTCGTGGTACAGGCATTGAGGGCCTAACCGGTATCCCCGCCAAAACAGATACTATCTATAGACCGCTTTTACCGTTTTCTAGAGCTCAGATAATGGCATTTGCACAGGAGAAAGGATATACTTGGAGAGAAGATGAGAGTAATAAAGACACTAAATACCTGCGTAATAAAATACGGTTAGAGATTATTCCCAAATTAAAGGAATTGCATCCTAGTTTTCTGGACAATTTTAAGAATACCATAAAATATTTAGAGGAGACTAATGAGATTTCAAGGCAACAGTTGTTATATACAAAAGAGCAATTGTTTATTCCTGATAACAACATGATAAGAATACCTATTGAGGCATTGAAAAACTTATCTCCCATCTCTGCTTATTTATTTGGTTTGTTTAGTCCCTTTGGGTTTAAAGACCCTAACCAGGTAAATGATTTGATGGATAGTATGAGCGGGAAAATATTGGTATCTAAAACACACCGGCTTTTAAAGGATAGGGGCAATTTGTTACTGTCCGAAATTTCTAAAAGTTCCAATAAAAAAGAAACCTATGATTTACCGGAAGGCGTTTTGAAAATAACGGAGCCATTAGAAATGAGTATTACCAATTCTGATAAAAGAAATGACAATACCCAAAATGTAATTTTTGTTGATAAAAACACGTTAAATTATCCCTTGACGTTAAGGAAATGGAATAATGGCGACTATTTTTATCCAATTGGTTTAAAAGGAAAGAAGAAATTGGCCAGGTTTTTTAAAGATGAGAAGACCAGTGTTTTTTCTAAAGAGGAGCAGTGGTTGTTGTGTTCCGAGAATAAAATTGTCTGGGTAATCGGTAAAAGGGCAGATGACCGGTTTAAGGTGGGAGAAAGCACTAAAGAAATAGTAAGAATAGAAGTAAAGAATATATGAGAGTAATTGTAGTATCTTTTTTAGTTTCCATGTTTAGTTTTCTGGGTTTCGCACAGAGTGATGAAAACCCGGTAGTTTGGAGTCAGGAGGTAAATCAAATTTCAGATACGGAATATGAGTTGGTCTTAAAAGGAACTATTCACGAAGGGTGGCATGTATATTCCCAAAATACGGATGAAGGTGGTTCCTTGCCAAGTGAATTCACATTTAAGGGAGCAGGTGAACTATATGAGTTGGTAGGAGAGACCAAAGAGAGTAAAACCATAAAGGAATACAGCGAAATTTTTGAAGTTGAGGAGACTTTTTTTAAGAAACAGGCTATTTTCAAACAAACTATTAAGCTTTTAAAACCAGAGGTGAATCAAATAAATGTGAATCTCTTTTATCAAGTTTGTAAAGAGGTCTGTATTCCTGTAGATGAAGATTTTATTTTCTCTCTAGACGGTAGTGCCATAATTGAAGAGAAGCTTACTTTAGATGATAAAAGTACTGCTCTAACATCAAAATTAAAGTTGGATTTAAAAAATAAGGAGTTGCTTACCCAAGGTCAGGAGAACATAGCTTCAGGTTCCAATTTGTGGGTGATTTTTGCTTTAGGATTTTTAGGAGGATTAATAGCATTGCTGACACCTTGTGTTTTTCCAATGATTCCTTTAACGGTGTCTTTTTTCACGAAACATTCGAAGAAAAAATCAAAGGGTATTGCCAATGCACTTTTGTACGGTTTTTTTATAATATTGATTTACTTTTTGTTAAGTATTCCTTTCCATTTATTTGACTCTGTAGACTCGCAGATTTTAAATACTATAGCTACCAATATTTGGCTGAATATTTTATTCTTCGTCATTTTTATATTTTTTGCCTTTTCATTTTTTGGATATTATGAATTGACTCTGCCAAGCTCATGGGCCAATAAGATGGATGAAGCTTCTTCTAAAATAGGTGGAGTACTAGGAATATTCTTTATGGCGGTTACCTTGTCCAGTGTTTCCTTTTCTTGTACAGGTCCAATTTTAGGTGGATTACTAGGTGGAACTACATTGGCAGAAGGTGATGTTGCCGTAAACCTTACCGCTGGTATGACCGGTTTTGGTGTGGCTTTGGCATTTCCTTTTGCATTGTTTGCTTTGTTCCCGGCCTGGTTGAATTCTTTGCCAAAATCTGGAGGTTGGATGACCACGGTAAAGGTGGTTTTAGGTTTCCTAGAAATAGGACTTGCCCTAAAATTTCTTTCCAATGCCGATTTGGTAGGTCATTGGGGAATATTAAAAAGAGAAATCTTTTTGGGAATATGGATTTTTATTGGCGTGATAATGACACTTTATCTTTTTGGAATTTTTCGTTTTCCTCATGATGGTCCAAAACAGAAATTAAGTATGGGAAGAAAAGCCTTTGGTGCAATAGGTGCAATCTTTACGGTGTACCTGGTTTTGGGTTTGACTAACGCCACAAATTTAAAATTGTTAAGTGGATTTCCACCACCGGCCTTTTATAGCATTTTTGAACAAGAGAGCGATTGTCCCTTAGGAATAGATTGTTTTAAAGATTTTGATAGTGGATTGGCCTATGCAAAGGAAGCAAACAAGCCAATACTGTTAGATTTTACAGGTTGGGCCTGTGTAAATTGTAGAAAGATGGAGGAGAATGTATGGAGTGAACCAGATGTATATTCCATTTTAAAAAATGATTATGTACTAATATCCCTTTATGTTGATGATAGAAAAGAACTGCCAGAGTCGGAACAATTCAATTTTCAATATGAATCGGGAAGAATAAAACAAATAACGAATATTGCACAAAAGTGGGGTACTTTTCAGGATGTTAACTTTAATGCTGTGTCGCAGCCTTTTTATGTGCTGCTTTCTCCTGATTTAAAAGTATTGAACACATCTATCCAAAACACAGACGCCAATACGTATCGTATTTGGTTGTTAGAGGGCTTAAATAATTTTAAAAAAGGAACGGTAGCTGATGTCAACCCTTAATAAAAAACAGGGGTCACACGTTTTTTTAAAATATTAATTATACCTTAGGGTCTAATTCCCCCTTAAATATAATTGATGAAATTTTTTAAAAAAATTGGTTTATCCGTTCTTGCGTTTTTAATTCTCGTTATACTTGTTAGTTTTATAGGTATTCAAATATTAAAACCTGATTATTCCGGCAGTAAAACCATGACTGCATTAGAGGATGACGTTGAGGTGTATTATGATGAATTTGGTATTCCACATATTTATGGGTCCTCCGAGGTTGATGCGTATAGAACTTTTGGATATGTACATGCCCAAGACAGATTGTGGCAAATGGAGCTCTTAAGGAGAATTGGGAGCGGTCAATTGTCAGAGGTTTTTGGAAAGGATTTATTAGAAACAGATCAATTTTTCTTATCTCTTGGTATTGACGATGCATCAAAAGAAAGTGTATTACAACTTAAGAATGATAAAACTGCGGTAGTTTTAGCCAATGCGTATTTAGAAGGTGTTAATCAATTTGTTGCAGAAGGCCCCACCCCAATAGAATTTTATCTCACTGGAATAGATAAAAAAGAGTTTACTCTAAAAGATATGTACAACACTATGGGGTATATGGCTTTTAGCTTTGCTATGGCACATAAGACAGATCCTTTTCTTACCAATTTAAAAGACAAGTTAGGGTCGGAGTATTTACAGGATCTTGAAATATTTTCTAGCTGCGATTTAGAATGGATAAAAAACTCTCCTAAGGAGACATCATCCATGAATAATAATGTCACGGCCATGGTAACAAATGCTTTGTCAAAAATTAATATGCCATTATTTGAAGGAAGCAATAGCTGGGTTATTGCACCCGAAAAAACTAAAAATGGTAAGGTAATATTTGCTAATGACCCTCATATTGGCTTTGCACAACCGTCCGTTTGGTACGAGGCCCATATAGAAACACCTACCTATTCTAAATATGGGTACCATATTGGTGGCATCCCATTTCCTGTACTCGGGCATAATAGAAAAATGGCTTACGGTATGACCATGTTTGAGAATGATGATGTTGATTTTTATTATGAGGAGAACAACCCCGAAAATAATAATCAATATAAAACAAAAGGAGGTTGGCAAGAGTATGAAATTGTATCCAAACAAATAAAAATAAAGGACTCGGCTACGGTAGATTTTACGTTTAAGAAATCTATACACGGACCCATCTTAAACGGTATCGCCAAACAAGTTACCGGCGAAAAACCAATAGCCATGTCCTGGATGTATACTCAAGGGAAAAATGAAGTTATTGATGCTTTTTATGAATTGTCACACGCTAATAGTTTAGATGAGTTTAAAAATGCCCTTCCCAAGATACATGCACCGGGTTTAAATATAATGTATGGTGATTCTGATGGTAATGTGGGTTGGTTTGCTACAGCACAATTGTATGAAATACCGGATACTATTAATACAAAAATGGTATATGCGTATGGTCAAGGTTTGCCTTTGGATAAAAACCTTTTGGAATTTAAAGACAACCCACAAGCTGTAAACCCACCTTGGAAATATGTGTATTCCGCTAATAATCAACCAGATTCCATTGCTGGCATGTTATACCCGGGATATTACCTGCCAGAGAATAGGGCCAAAAGAATAGTGGCTATGTTGGAACCTAAAAATGATTGGGATAGAAAAGAGGCCAGTGAAATGATTTTGGACATTACATCACCTGTAAATGAAACTGTAGTTAAGAACCTGGCTAAACTAATGGATGTCTCAAAATTAGAAAGTAAGGAACTAAGGGTCTTAGATCTACTTAATATGTGGCCAGGGGATTACCCAAAAGAGAGTGTTGCGGCTACTGTATATACCAGATGGATTTATTATTTTTTAGCTGAAACGTTTAAAGATGAACTGGGAGATGAAATGTTTGATCAATTATTGGCGACACATTTACATAAAAGGTTAATTGCCCCTATGGCAAACAAACCAACTTCAGTTTGGTGGGATAATGTTAGTACATCTGATGTTGCAGAAACTCAGAGGGATATTGTTCAAAAATCATTTCATAAAATGATGGCATCTTTGGAAAAAGATTTGGGCTCCGATATCAATACATGGACGTGGGATAGAGTACATACCTTAGAACATCCACATCCCATAGGCCAAGTAAAGGCTTTGCGTTCTTTTTTCAATGTAGGACCATTTCCAATCGAGGGTACCCGGGAAGTAATTAATAATATGGCTTTTTCATATGATGAAAGTGGCCATTACAAAACAACGACAGGCCCATCTACCAGGAGAATTATAGATTTCTCCGATGTGGAGAACAGTATAAGTATTTTACCTACCGGACAATCTGGCAATCCGTTTAGCAAACATTATGAAGATCAAGCAGAGATGTATGTACAGGGAAAGTTTAGGAAAATGATGATGAATGAAGAGGAAATTAAAAAGAGTAAAGAAATCCTTACATTTAAGCCAAAGGATTAGTACATGCTTACAAAAGTTTATGGGAGTGCGGTATTTGGGGTAGAGGCCACTACTATTGTTGTGGAGGTCAATATTGATAAGGGAATTGGTTATCACCTTGTAGGTCTCCCCGATAATGCCATAAAAGAAAGTAATTACCGTATTGCCGCCGCTTTACAAAACAATGGCTATAAAATTCCAGGCAAAAAAATTACGATTAACCTAGCACCAGCTGATTTAAGAAAGGAAGGCTCTGCTTACGACCTTACCTTGGCCTTAGGAATTTTGGCCGCATCAGGACAAATCAAATCTCCAGAAATAGAGAAGTATATTATTATGGGCGAACTGTCCCTAGATGGTAGTTTACAACCCATTAAAGGTGCTTTGCCCATTGCTATAAAAGCACAGGAAGAAGGCTTTAAAGGCTTTATTTTACCGACACAGAATGCCAAAGAAGCTGCTATTGTTGGTGATTTAAAAGTATATGGAGTAGATAATATAAAGCAGGTATTGGAATTTTTTGATATCGGAACTCCATTGGAACAAACCATAATCGATACACGGGAAGAGTTTTATAAAAGCCTCGATTTTCCAGAATTTGATTTTTCGGATGTTAAGGGGCAAGAAAGTATTAAACGGTGTATGGAAATTGCAGCGGCTGGCGGACACAATATTATTTTGATAGGCCCTCCGGGTGCCGGTAAAACCATGTTGGCAAAAAGATTGCCATCTATTCTACCTCCAATGACACTCCATGAGGCATTGGAGACCACAAAAATTCATAGTGTGGTAGGCAAGATAAAAAACATGGGATTAATGAGTCAAAGGCCATTTAGATCACCCCACCATACAATCTCTGATGTAGCCTTGGTAGGAGGTGGAGCATATCCCCAACCAGGAGAAATTTCTCTTTCACACAATGGCGTTTTGTTTTTAGATGAATTACCAGAATTTAAAAGAGGCGTTTTGGAAGTAATGCGTCAGCCTTTAGAGGATAGGGAAGTTACGATTTCAAGGGCACGATTCACCGTAACATATCCCAGCAGTTTTATGTTAGTGGCAAGCATGAATCCCAGTCCAGGCGGTTATTTCAATGACCCGGACGCACCAGTGACATCGTCCCCTGCAGAAATGCAGCGTTATTTAAGTAAAATTTCCGGACCGTTATTGGATAGAATAGATATTCACATAGAAGTTACCCCAGTACCTTTTGAAAAATTATCCGAAGAGAGAAAGGGGGAGAGCAGTGTTGCTATTAGGAAAAGGGTTACTGCGGCAAGGGAATTACAAACCACACGTTTTACAGAATTGGACAATGTGCATTACAATGCACAAATGAACACAAAGCAAATTAGAGCCTATTGTAAATTGGATGACGCATCCAAAAGTCTTTTGAAGAATGCGATGGAGCGCTTAAATCTTTCTGCCCGTGCCTACGACAGAATTTTAAAAGTAGCCCGGACAATTGCAGACCTAGGCGGTGATACAGATGTAAACGGCGATCATATTTCTGAAGCGATACAATATCGTTCTTTGGATAGAGAAGGATGGTTGGGGTAATTTTGTTTTTAACTCATTATTTTAATAAATAAGTTGTATGGAGTAAATACAGTGTAATAGGCTAAATCGAATAAGGTTTAGAAATCAAAAATATGTCTAGATTGTACGATAATTGCTATTATCGCCATTGATCATTCAAAAGTTGGTAAAATCATATTTACCAAAAGATTACTTTTCTATTTTCCCGTCTTTAAAACCACAAAACTGAATTCTTCAGATTAAGAACAAATGGGGACCAATAATTCCATAATTACAAAAGGAGCTTATTTGCCCGATTATACACAACTTCTTACGTATCATACAATACTATAAGGTTCAGTTATGTATGTTGGCTAATTTAAGAGTGTGTTGAATAAAACTATTGACAATGCCATCGTATCCAAAACCCAATTTCGTCCATCCATTTATTACAAATACCGAAATAGGCCATTTAAGGGCACATAAAGCTACTCGGGGTATTCCTGACAAAACAAATGATAAACTACTGTTAGGGTCATGGAATATTGCCAATCTTGGATTACAACAGAGGACAAGAGATCATTATGTATTGATTGCTGAGGTTCTGGATTGGTTCGACATTATAGCTGTTCAAGAGGTTAATGATAATCTTGCGGGTTTAAAGGCAATTGAATCAGAACTACCGTCAAAATATAATTTAATATACTCCGATAAGGGTGGAAACAATGAAAGATCCGCCTTTATTTATGACAGCACCATTATAAATCAATTAGAACTGGTAGCGGAAATATCTATTCCCCCTAAAGACCACAAAGACATTAAACTGCCTGGAGTTACCAGAAAGTTTACTGGTTTCGATAGAACTCCTTATCTATGCTCTTTTCAGTGGCAGAACGAGACTTTAGTTCTTATTACGGTCCATTCTTTTTCAGGAGGCACATCAACCCATGATTTGGAACGAAGGGCATTAGAGGCTTATGCAATTGGTCGTTGGGCGGATTTAAGGAACAGTTCAAAAAATGCCTTTTCCAAGAATATTATTGCACTTGGAGACTTCAATATTCCAATGGTCGAGAAAGGAGATGTAGTATACGAGGCATTGATTAAAAGAGGCCTTAAACTACCGGAGCATTCTACCAAAATTTATTCGAATATATCCAACGATAAAATGTATGATCAGATGGCATTTCTTCCATCTATAAAGTCAAAGATAGTTAAACATGGCGTTTTTGATTTCGATGAGGTGATATTCCCAGAGCTTTGGAATCCTAAAGCTCCAGGTGATTTTAGAAAATATCTTCGTTACTACATTTCCGACCATCGTCCTATGTGGATGCAGTTGGATTTATGAATTGAACTTAAATTTTATAAATAATCTAAATAAATCCCATGGTACAATTAGTGAGTTATCTATGTACCCTGAAAGTGAATATTTGACCTCTATCAAAATTGTCAAAATAGATATCGATATTTTATTGCTTCCCCCGGCAATTTTTACTGAACATATCCATGTTTTTCATATCGACGGCAATATCAGAGATTAGGTTTTCAGGATATTCTTTCGGTTTCTATTTTGATTTCTTTCCTTCATTCATTCCAATTGCTAGTTGATACAGCAATGAGAATTCCGATGACGACCAACACAATCTCCTATATAGCGTAAAGAAGTTATTTGCTGAACTTGTTTTTGGTTAGTAGTTTTGACGGATTTTTCTAAAGAATTTTATCATCTTTCAATTGAGTTCTTTATCAATCATTTCTATTAACCTTTCTATCTCCGCCTTGGTTAAATCTCTAAATCTCATTTTCTCAATGTTCTCCCTCCGGGTTGTCATAAGCATTTCGTGAAATTCATTGTTTTCTAAAAGAGAATGATAATTTATTGGGGTTGCGTTTTTTTGATAAATGAAATTGCGGAAGTGTTTTTTGTAAAAACTTTTAAAT
>CBFIGW010000083.1:0-13715 GCA_965662155.1 Maribacter sp.
TTTCGTATTACTTTTTCCTTTAGCGTACCATTCCGCATCGACGTACATTTGTCGTAAAAGGGCCAAACTTCCCATAAGCGAAGTTGGGTATGATTGATTTTTGGTGACACTTTTGGAAAGCGAAAAATATTGTGCGGAACGATCATCTATGATTCTATTGGCATCGGTCCCTACGGCATTTAGCGCGACCAGAACACCTGTACCACGGGCAATACCATCTTGTATATGTGAGTTGACAACCCCAAAACCGGCCGCTCTTAATTCCTTGGCGGATTTATCGTCATAGGTAAATTTGGTGATGGCCGAGTTTTCTGGCATAACGTGGTCGTTCCAATAAAAGCCGTCTCGTTCAGCTTCAAATTGGGAGGATCTACCGCCACCTGGTTTTCTTTTCGGCTGTTCTACCCCAAACTTGGAATACACATCAATAAAGGATGGGTAAATAGATTTTCCCTTTAAGTCTACCTGTACCGTATTCTTGGGAATCGATACCGTAGTTCCGGAATTTATAACTTTACCATTCTGGATAAGTAAAGTTCCGTTATCAATTACCTCTGTAGGGGTAACATAAATTTTAGCATTTGTAAACGCAACATAATTATTGTTGTTTGCTTTTACGCCCTCATTTTCCGGAAAGTAATCCTGAGCGAATAGTGTTGCACTACACCAAAGCAGGCATAGTGAAAAAATAATTTTTTTCATACTGAGTTAGTTTGATTAGTCCTCTTAAAAATACTTGAATTAATGCATTTCTAGGCTATTTTTAAATACATTTAACAGTTGTTGGGCTAGTATTTGGAATATGAAATTATGAGGCTTTAAAATAAATTTTCTCGCATATCAATTGCTCATATTTTGAAAATAATTCAATACAAAAAAGCGAGCTGCGTCATGTTTACTGGGTAAATGAACTATTCTAAGGGATGTCTCTTGTGATATGCTACCAATAACGATACAACCGCATTATAACTTTGGATACCTTGTGTTTGATTATTGGCCTTAAGAAAAGAATTAAAAACGGACTTAAATACCGGTTCCATAGGATTTTCGTACTTGTTCCAAAAAACGGACATTTCTTTAAAATTTTCGCGAACACCAGGATGTAATCCGTTGAACATTTCATCAAAAACAGCAGGGTCACCTCTCCTAATATCACTTAAGCAATACCCCAAGGCATAAGCATATGCTGCATACTGGAAATATGGGTCGGATGAGTTGGCCGTTACCAAATATCCTATGAAATTGGTCTCGTTTTCTGCCGAATACCCCAATTGATGCCCTATTTCGTGTCCGGCGACTATGGGGAACCTAAAATTGGGCAATAACCCATTTACTTGTCCCTCATTGGTGAAAGGATTAAGATAACCGGCATACCCCATATACGTTAATCCTGTACTGAAAAGAGAGGTTTTTATACTTGGCTTGGAATAGCTTAAAAAGCCATAATCCTCAGATAATTCTTGATAACCTTCAATGGTTTTATCGAACATTTCATTTTGGGAGTACGGTATTTCAACTCTTTTTAATGTGTCTTTTGTTAGTTGTTTTTGCAACTTGTTGGTTCTGTTTACGAGTGTATTGGTGAATACCACTAATTCTTCAAAGTCTTTAGTTTCTTTGAGCTCTAGTTTTTTGTATAAAGGCTCCCTGTAATAATTAAACCCCCACATGAAATGAAATGTAAAGTAGGCGATGGACAACACCATTACAATATCCCTTAAAAATCTAATTTTATTACTTAAAATAAAGCGTCGATTTCTGTAGAGGTAAACAATGGCTAATATCGACAATGAAAGGTAAATAAGGTCTCCTACCGAAAATGGTATCCATCCCAAAAGACTTCTAAAGACATTGGAAATAAACGGATATATTCCCAAGCTGTAATATTCTTCAATGATCGACGGATAATTTCCCAACCATTTTACCAAGATAATTTGAGGTATCAATGAAATTGCAATACCCGATTTTAAACTCATCTTCATTACCTCAAAAATAGTGAAATCCTTTTTCTGTATGTATTTTTGAAAGGATAAGAATTTAAGTATGAATAAAGAAATAACACAGTTAGCGCCAGAAATGGTATGGAAGAATTTTGCCAAACTAAATGAGGTGCCAAGGCCTTCTAAAAAAGAGGAAAGGGTAATTGAATTTATGCTAGCGTTTGGTAATGCTTTGGGATTGGAATCTTTTAAAGATGAAGTGGGGAATGTAATTATTAGGAAACCAGCTACTAAAGGATTGGAAAATAGAAAAATGGTTACCCTACAAAGCCACCTTGATATGGTGCATCAGAAAAATAACGATACGGAATTTGATTTTGACACCCAAGGTATTGAGATGTTTGTAGCTAATGATTGGGTAAAAGCAAGGGGGACAACACTTGGTGCCGATAATGGTATGGGGGTTGCGGCTATCATGGCGCTTTTGGAAAGTACCGCTATTCCACACCCACCTCTAGAGGCTCTTTTTACCATTGATGAAGAAACGGGAATGACAGGTGCTTTTGGTCTCAAAGGGGGAATCCTAAAAGGAGAAATTTTACTGAACTTGGATACCGAGGAAGATGACGAGATAGATATTGGTTGTGCTGGTGGTATAGATGTAACAGCTACTGGGACTTACATAGAGGAAGTCGCCGATAAGGAAGATGTAGGCTATCGTATTACTGTAACCGGTTTAAAAGGGGGGCACAGTGGTATGGATATTCATAAGGGTCTTGGGAATGCCAATAAAATTATGAATAGGGTGCTGCATTCTGTGTTAAAATATGATGTTCGCATTGCTGAAATTGAAGGTGGTGGACTTAGAAATGCCATTCCTAGGGAGAGTAACTGTTCGCTTAACCTTAAAAAGAAATGTGAAGTAGCTTTTCAACAGGAAGTAGAACAAGTAAGTGCGACCATTACCGCTGAACTTGCTATTGCCGAGCCTGGGTTAACGATAAGCCTACAAAGTTGTGACCCTGCCAAAAAGGTAATGAATGTAGATGCCCAAGACAAACTTGTGAGAAGTATCTATGGAGCTAAAAATGGGGTTTATGCCATGAGTGCCTCTATTCCTGATTTGGTAGAAACATCAAATAATATGGCTAGGGTAATTGTTAAAAACGGCCAAATAGAAATAGCATCTTTAACGCGTTCTTCCGTTGACAGTGCCAAACACGACTTGGCCAATTCATTACAATCTATTTTTGAATTAGCGGGATTTGATGTTGCCTTTAGGGGCTCTTATCCAGGATGGCAGCCCAATCCAAATTCTGAAATACTTTCAACATTAAAAAGTATCTATTCTAAATTGTTCAAAGAAGAGGCTAGGGTAGTAGCTTGCCATGCAGGATTGGAATGTGGCATATTAGGACAAAATTATCCAAATATGGATATGATTAGTTTTGGCCCCACCATTAAAGGCGCCCACTCACCAGATGAGCGGGTAAGTATTTCCTCTGTTCAGAAATTTTGGAAATTCCTTTTGGAGGTTCTTAAAAACACGCCATAATTGGATTAAAAATAAAAGCCCCATTTGATTTACAAATGGGGCTTTTATCTTATTGGAATAGCTATTGTTGAATTCCTGTAATTTCTACATCAAATACTAAATCTGCATTTGGAGGAATAGGACCACCACCTTGTTCACCGTACCCTAAGTGTGGGGGAATAAACAAACGTAATTTGTCGCCAACCTTCATACTTAGTAACCCTTCCTTGAAACCGGCAACTAATCTTGAATCAGGGCTATAGTCCATAGGAACTGGCATATAACCACCGCCTTGTGCTCTTCTATCATCATATTTACCATATTTCTTGGCAATCTCTTCATAATTACTATCGAACAAGGTGCCATCCATTAAGTAACCGGCATACATAACCAACGCCTTTTGACCGATCTTTGGTTTTTCACCATCACCATCACCTTCATCCAAAACCAAAACTTTAAGGCCAGAAGCCAAGGTTTTTGCTTGTTCTTTTTGAGCGGCAATTTCAGTGGCAAACTCTGCTTTCATTGCATTTATTTTTGCCTGTTGTTCTGCTTTTTCTTTTTCAATGGCAGCTAGCCTCTCTTCTTCATTGTCAAAATACTCTGTCATTACCTTTACGGCATCAAATTTTCTAGCTTCTTTACCATTTCTGATGATTTCAATGGTATTCATTTTAACCGTTTCAATAGGTTTGTTACCCGATCCTACCTTAACATTGGCAATAGAATCAACCACATTTATTCCTTCTATTACCTCTCCAAAAATGCTATGCTTATTATCAAGCCAAGGCGTTGGGGCATGTGTAATGAAGAATTGGCTACCATTTGAGTCTGGACCAGGATTGGCCATGGAAAGGATTCCTTTCTTGTCATGGATTAAGGAATCATTAAATTCATCCATAAATTTATAACCAGGGCCACCAGTACCTGATGCCATGGGGTCACCACCTTGAATCATGAAATCTTTCATTACCCTATGAAAAGTTAGACCGTCATAATATTTTTTACCCTTATAGTTTTCACTAACAAAGGGACTTTCGCCTTCTGCCAATGAAACAAAATTTGCTACCGTAACAGGTGTTTTTTCATGTTCTAATTTTACAATGATATCTCCTTTACTGGTTTTGATATCGGCAAAAAGACCATCTCCTAAGTCGGCTCTTTTACTTGTTTTGCAACTTACTAATGTTAGTGCTAAGACTATCACTACAGTTATTCTCTTGATCATAGTTTTAAATTTAATTTTCGGTGTTATTTTCTGTTGTTTCAATTTTTAAAATGGATATAGTGGATTTTAGGGGAACATTTGTGCCAATTTTATTATTATCGCCATGATAGCCGTAGGCCAAAGAGGAGGGGAACAAAAATGTTGCCTTTTCATTTTCCTTGAGTATCTTAACAGCATCCCGTAATCCTTGAAATAATTCTTGCTTATCTACTTTATACGTAACGACTCCTATTTCGGATTGCGAATAAATAGTGTCGTTATCTAAACTCATTAGGTTATAGGTCATCACTACCAAGTCATCTGTTTTTGGCATATAATCCGTAGTGTCGTTTACCTGTAAGTAGTGATACCAAGAACCTGCGGCACTATGGGTATAGTGTTTTAAGGAATCGTTCTTTATAATTTGAAGTATTTGCTGCTCTTCTTTTGCGAGTAGTTGTTTGCTTCTTTCAACAGAGGCCTTAAAAAAACTGCCGCTTTTTCTTTGAACTGGTTTTCTAGGTTCTGGACCTTTGCAGCTGAAAACAAAAATCGCTATAAGGAGTAATAGTCCTTTATTCATAATGTTAATGCTGTTTTGTATTGAGGTAATAAAGAGGTGAAATAGGTGGTTGTTTCTTCAATGTTCCTATCACTTTTTCCTCCAGCGGCGTTATTATGTCCGCCACCTTCAAAATATTTCCGTGCAAATTCATTAACGGAAAAATTACCTACAGATCTAAATGAAATTTTTATAATCCCTTCTTCCTTGTTTTCAATAAATATTACCGCAAAACGTATTCCGTCTAAGGTGAGACCATAATTTACAAACCCTTCCGTATCTCCCTTTTCATAATTGTACCTATCCAGTTCTGCCTGACTTAATGTAATATAAGCAGTGCAATATTCTTCCAAAATAACCATGTTCTTTAGCGCACAGCCCAAAAGATGTAGCCTACTTGGTGAATTGGTGTCGTAAATTTTATGGTGTATTTCGGTATTTTGTGCACCCTTGTCCATTAAATCGGCAACCACTCTATGTGTAGCACTAGTGGTGGCCTTAAATTTAAAAGATCCGGTATCCGTCATAATTCCGGTATAAATGCAATTGGCTATTTCAGGTGTTACTTGGTCCGAGTCGCCCAAGTAGGTAATTAGGTTATAGACCATTTCACAAGTAGAACTCATGGTTACATCAGAATACATAATCTTTGCATAATCTGATGGTTCTTGATGATGGTCTACCATAACAAAGGTTGCATTGGATTGTTCTAAAAAAGATGTCATTTGACCAACCCTGCCCAGGTGATTAAAATCTAATGTGCATATAATATCAGCTTCTTCTATAGCCTTTTTGGCTTCCCTATTCTGCTTCTCAAAATTCAAAATTTTATCTGCCCCTGGCATCCATTTTAAAAATTTCGGAAAATCGTTTGGAGAGACAATGGTAGCGTCCTGACCTTGATTCACAAGGTAGTGCCATAAACCTAATGTAGAGCCTATAGCGTCCCCATCTGGATTTTTATGTGGAATAATAGCTATCTTTTTAGGCGTAGAAAGTAGCTTTTTTAATGCATTTATATGCTCAAAATTCATGCGTGCAAAGATACAATTTAATACTATAAGCTTTTATCTCCGAGCTTTAATTTTGTATTCTGATATAATCCGTAATTAAAACTATGGGGTTTTTTTTTGTATTATTTTTCAATTCAAAAGTTTGTACACGAGATGATTATTAGTGTTTGCGCATAATGTGATTCTGGTTAAAAATTGTGGATTCTACGGAAAAACGTATTTTTGCGCAAAATTTAAGAGAAATGAGTACAAATAGAACATTTACGATGATTAAGCCAGATGCCGTTGAAAACGGACATATAGGGGCTATTTTGGAAAAGATAACTTCCGCTGGATTTAAAATCGTAGCCATGAAATATACACAGCTCAGCGTAAGGGATGCACAGGAATTTTATGCGATACACAAAGAACGTCCATTTTTTGGCGAGTTGGTTACTTTTATGACAAGGGGCCCTATTGTGGCTGCAATTTTGGAAAAAGAAAATGCAGTTGAAGACTTTAGAGCTTTAATTGGAGCAACAAACCCTGCTGAAGCTGCAGAAGGTACGATAAGAAAATTATTCGCCACCGATATTGCAGAAAATGCGGTACACGGTTCCGATAGTGATGAGAATGCCGCTATTGAAGGTTCTTTTCATTTTTCGGGAAGGGAAATATATTAGAAGAACTATACTAAGACAAAAGCCCGGTACCATTAGTGCCGGGCTTTTTTATTTTGATTTAGGTTAACTATCTAAGAACCAATTTTTTTATCAAATCTTTATTTAATTCTTCATTAAGCATTTGTATTATCTTAGATCTTCCCAAGCTTAATTCCTCCCTAAGTACAGATGAGGACAGCGACACAAATAGCGTATTTTGTCTCAATTCTATAGCAGTAGTATAATTTTCTACCCCATTGCCCATTACGTTAGACCATGCTGTTTGCACGTCTACTTTATCAATACCATATTGTAAATTGTTTTTTTGGATGAAAGCGGATAGCGCATCTTTCATACTCACTTTATCATTTTCTCTCTTTGGCATTACGGGGTAATATTTATAGGTTCAAAGCGCTTATAGTGGTATTGAACACCTTCATTGTTCAACAATATTAGTCTCTCTTTATTTACAAAAAGTATAGTTTCTTGCCAAGTGGCTAGGTTGTTTTTATAGATGATTTGAAACAATTCTTCTTCTTGGCTAATCTCAAATAATTCTGCATCGTCCGAAGTTTCAAAACTACCATTAAATTTAGGATTTACTTTTTTACGATAGCCACTTACATCTTTTAATTCAAAAAAATCAATACTTGGGCTTACTTTATATTCTTTCTTCTTACCATCCGGAAAAAGTACTTTAGTTATTTCCCAATAGCCATTTATGTGTTTTAAATCTTCTTTGGTAATAGTATCAGAACAGGAAATAAAAACGAAGGTTAAAATAAAAATGAAGGATTTTTTTATCATTTTAAATAGGTTAATAATTGCCGGAATGTAATTACGGACTCATTTATCTTAAGAATAATTAAAATATTTGAAATGGCCCGTTTCATATTATAATTTAAATATTCTATAGGTCTGATGTATTTTTTTTACCACTTCTTCCGTCCTTTCAGCATGGGTGTCGCTCACAAAGATTTGCCCAAAATTTTCATTGTTTACAAGTGTGATGATGTGTGAAACCCTGTTTTCATCTAATTTGTCAAAAATATCGTCCAAAATAAGGATAGGAGTAGTTTTTGATTTTTTTTGCATAAAATGAAATTGTGCAAATTTTAAAGCAATCAGAAATGATTTTTGTTGCCCTTGACTTCCAAATTTTTTAATGGGATAGTCCATTATGGTAAAATTAAGGTCGTCTTTATGAATCCCAACACTGGTATACTGCAATGCTCTGTCCTTATCCAAGTTCTTTACCAGCAACTCTTTGAAATTTTGGTCCAACAACTTACTGTCATAGGTTAAATCTACATGCTCTGTCCTTCCTGTAATGGCTTGGTATTGTTCTTTAAAGATAGGAATGAAGACTTTTAGAAAGTCTTTTCTTTTTTCAAAAATCACTTCCCCATAATTTATGAGTTGCTCATTATAAACGGACAGTGTATTGTTGTCAAACGTATGGTTTACTGCAAAATATTTTAATAATGCATTACGTTGGCTAAGTACCTTGTTGTAATTTATCAAGGCTTGTAAGTACTCCTTGTCTGACTGAGATATAACGCCATCTATAAATTTACGCCTAACGATACTTCCTTCTAGAATTAAATCGCGGTCTGCCGGTGAGATTATCACCAAAGGCAATAGTCCAATATGGTCTGCAAAACGTTCATAAGGTTTACCGTTCCGTTTTATTATTTTCTTATTGTTCCTCTTAAGGCTGCAAACAATTTTTTCTTCCCTTTCGTTCTTTTCAAATACTCCGTCGATTACAAAAAAATCAGTGCCGTGCTTTATATTTTGCGAGGACACTGGGTTAAAATAACTTTTGCCAAAAGAAAGGTGATAAATAGCATCTAGAATATTGGTTTTACCAACCCCATTATCGCCTACAAAACAATTTATCTTTGCATTGAATTCCAAATCTTTGGATTCAAAATTTTTATAATTGAGAAGGGATAAACTTTTAAGAAACATTACTAATTCTAGTATTTTTATTCCAAACTGGACAAAATGAGTTTAAAATATCCAAAAATAACGAATAAATACCCTATGGGATTTCAATAAAAACTTTATTTTTGCGCGACCAATAAAAATAGAGATGGCAACATATAAGAAAAGAGGTTTTAAACCTAAAACCAAGGCTGAAATTCAGGAGTTTGACGAGCAGGAAAGTACAACTGCAGAGGTATTCAGTACTTTAGACGAAAGCGCTTCGAAGTCTGAAGAGTGGGTTTCCAAAAATCAAAATTATATTTTAGGAATCATTGGGGTTATTGCCGTTGCCGTATTGGGTTATTTGGCATACGGCCAATTTGTACAAAAACCAAAGGAAACGAGTGCTGCCAATGAGATGTATTATCCTCAACAGTATTTTGACCAAGCTTTGGCGGCAACAACCGCTAAGGACTCCTTGTTTACATTGGCGTTGGAAGGCGCTGAAGGTAAATATGGTTTCTTGGATATTATAGAAGAATATAATGGCACCCAAGCAGCTAATCTTGCCAATTATTCAGCAGGAATGTCTTACTTGAACATGAACAAATATGAAGATGCAATTATATATCTAGAAGATTTTAAATCTGATGATGATATTTTAGGAGCGTTGGCCAAAGGCGGACTTGGTGATGCTTTTATGCAATTAAACCAGCCTTCGGACGCTTTAGGATATTATGAAGCTGCCGCTAAGCATAGCAATAATGAGTATACGACCCCTAAATTTCTACATAAAGCTGGTGTTACAGCAATGGAAATGGGAGATAATTCCAAAGCATTGGGCTATTTTCAAAGAATTAAAGATGAATTTAAGGATTCCGATGCTGCCAGAAATATTGAAGCTTTCATAGGAATGGCTAAAGGTGGCGCGTAATGGCAACTGAAAATAAAAATTTATCGGCTTATGATAAGTCAACAATCCCAAACGCGAAAGATTTTCGGTTTGGGATTGTTGTTTCTGAATGGAATTCTGAAATCACCAATGGACTATATAAAGGTGCAGTAGAGGCACTTGTAGACTGTGGTGCTGTTTCCGAAAATATTATTAAGTGGGACGTGCCAGGGAGTTTTGAACTTACCTTTGGTTGTAAAAAAATGATACAGCAAGGTGGTTTTGATGCCGTTATTGCCATTGGCTCCGTTATACAGGGAGAAACCAAACATTTTGACTTTGTTTGTAGTGCAACCGCTCAAGGAATTAAGGATCTAAACATACAAACCGAAGTTCCCGTTATTTTCTGTGTTCTAACAGACAATACCATGCAACAAGCCATAGACCGTAGTGGAGGAAAACACGGTAATAAAGGTACCGAGGCTGCTATTGCAGCTATAAAAATGGCCAGTATCGGTAATTAGAAAATAACCCTTCATTTCCAAGTTTACCATTAAATCTGGAATATAACCTTATTGCAAAGTAACTTTTGTATAAAGTATTGGTGACTGTTAACAAATTTTAGCGGTCTCAGTACACCCTTTTTTTTGAATTTAAGTAACTTTGATACTATGGGAATGTTGAGTAAAATAACAAAGTTACGACGGAACAGGAAGTTTGATTATAACCCTAGGTATTATGATGATAAAGGTAAGGGCAACCCTTATAAATTAGAACATAAATTTGACCAGTTTAGAAGTACGGTAAATAACCAAAGGGGGTTGAAAAATAAAATTTCCAATGCCTTGGATGATACAAAAAGAGAAGGAGACCGTAATCTTAGAATAAGAATGGCGATAATTTTGGCCGTACTTATTTTTATTTTTCTCTATATCATAGATTTTGACCTCTCAATATTCTTTTCTTAATAATGGCAGATATAATTAGATTATTGCCAGACCATGTAGCAAATCAAATAGCTGCAGGAGAGGTGGTTCAACGACCAGCTTCGGTTGTTAAGGAATTGTTGGAAAATGCCATAGATGCTGAGGCCACGGAAATTAAATTGATCATTAAGGACGGTGGAAAAACTTTGATTCAAGTAGTTGATAATGGAATAGGAATGTCCGATACCGATGCTAGGTTAAGTTTTGAAAGGCATGCGACCTCTAAAATTGAAAAGGCAGAGGATTTATTCAATTTACATACAAAAGGGTTCAGAGGGGAGGCATTGGCCTCTATAGCGGCAATAGCGCACGTAGAAATGACTACACGAACTACCAACGATGAAGTAGGTACGCAAATTAAGATCGAGGGGAGTAAGGTAACAAGCCAAGAAATGGCGGTTGCTCCCAAAGGTACCTCCATGTTGGTGAAAAACCTTTTTTTTAACATTCCGGCGAGACGCAAATTTTTAAAATCGGATCAAGTAGAATTTAGGCATATTGCTGATGAGTTTCATAGGGTAGCGTTAGCACACCCACAGATATCTTTTTGTTTTTACAATAACGGAGGAGAACTTTTTAATCTTCCTAGGACGGATTTTAAAAAAAGAATAGTTCACCTATTTGGAAGAAAGGCCAATGAGAAATTGGTGCCTATTAGCGAGGATACACAAGTTGTGAGGATTACCGGGTTTATACAAAAACCGGAGTTTGCTAAAAAGAGTAGGGGAGAACAGTTTTTCTTTGCCAATAATAGGTTTATAAAAAGTCCATATTTACACCATGCCGTACTTGGTGCTTTTGATGGACTTATTAAACAAGGTACACATCCAGGTTATTTTATTAGATTGGAAGTTGACCCATCTACCATTGATATTAATATTCATCCAACAAAAACAGAGGTGAAGTTTGATGATGAACACACTTTATATGCTTATTTAAAATCAACTGTAAAACACAGTTTAGGGCAATTTAATGTGGTGCCAGCTTTGGATTTTGAAAAAGACCAAAATTTGGACACTCCTTATTCGTTTAAGAATAAAGATGTAAGTACGCCAACCGTGTCCGTAGATGCCAGGTTTAATCCCTTTAAAGAGGATAGCAATACTGGTAATGTCCAAAGAACATATGCCAAACCAAGCACAAAAGGTTGGGAGAATCTTTATGAAGGGTTAAATGTAAACACCAGACAACAGGGCAACAGCACCTTTGAAATGGAAGCGGAAGTAATTAATAGCACTATTTTTGATAATGAGAAACATCAAGCAGATGCTATTACCACAACTTTTCAACTAAAAAAGAAATATATTATAACCACCATTAAATCAGGAATGGTGGTCATAAACCAAAGTAGGGCCCATCAAAGGGTATTATATGAGAATTTTTTAAAAAATATTACCATACAGGAAGCGGTAAGTCAACAGCTGTTGTTTCCTTTATCATTATCGTTTACAAAAGGGGAATTAGCTATTCTTGAACAGATAAGGGAAAACTTAACGGCTGTTGGGTTTGTTTTTGGAAGTATGGAAAATGAAACGGTTGAGGTAAAAGGAGTTCCAGTGGTTGTAGTGGAGAGCGAAGTGCAGATGGTAATGGAACAACTCATTAGTGATTTTCAAATGGAAATATCTCAAAATAGCTTTTCACAAAGCGATATGCTCGCAAAGACTTTAGCTAAAACGTTATCTGTTAAAACAGGGGAAGTTTTGGATGAGGTGTCACAAGTAAGTTTGGTAAACGATTTGTTCGCTTGTAAGGAAACTACATTGAGCCCGTTTAATAAACCAACCTATATTACAATTACAGAGAACGACATTGATAGAAAATTTATTTAGATGGGGAGATTAACAGAAGCTATTAAGCATTTACTTATAATCAATATTTTATTTTTTGTAGCTACCAGTCTTTACGGAGACCAGATGTACCAATGGTTTTCGTTATGGTTTCCAAAAAATGAAAATTTTGGTCTTTGGCAAATTGTAACACATATGTTTATGCATGGAGGCTTTATGCATATATTATTTAACATGTATGCGCTCTATGCTTTTGGAACACCATTAGAACGTATGTGGGGTAAGAATAAATTTCTATTCTTCTATTTCTCTGCTGGTTTAGGTGCGGCTTTAATTCATACAGGGGTTAATTATTACTACTACAACGAGGGAATGTCGGCACTTGTGAATTCCGGCCTATCGGAAAGTAATGTGCTTGAAATCATATCTAATGGGCAATACAGTAAAGATTGGTATTCAATTGCCGGCAAGGATACTATAGATAATTTTCTAAGTGCGTTCAGTACCCCCGCAGTAGGTGCTTCTGGTGCAATTTATGGAGTTCTAGTGGCTTTTGGAATGTCCTATCCAAATAGTGAATTGTTCTTGATATTTTTACCAATTCCGATAAAGGCTAAATATTTTATTCCAGTTTTAATCGCGCTTGATTTATTCTCTGGCGTAACAGGTTATGGTATTTTTGGACAAGGTATAGCGCATTTTGCCCACGTGGGCGGGGCACTGTTTGGATTTTTAATGATGTGGTACTGGAAAAAAAACCAGTTTAACCAAAATAGATGGAATTAGCATATGGCGCAAGGAAATTTAAAATATCAATTCAATAGGTTAAATATTGCAGAAAAAATAATTGCAATAAACGTGGTTGTTTTTATCATCAATAGCCTATTTCCTTTCTTATTAGGGCTGTCAAAGAATAGTCTTGTGCAATGGTTTGAGTTGCCAAATGATTTTTTTGACTTTTTAATACAGCCTTGGTCTATAGTTACCTATTCTTTTTTTCATGGTGGATTGGGCCACCTATTTTGGAATATGTTGTTGATTTATTTTGTAGGTAGAATTTTTCTTAACCTGTTTGATAATCGGCGATTTTTAAATGTCTACTTTTTAGGGGTTATGCTTGGCGGTTTATTTTTTATGTTGGGATACAATATTTTCCCGGCATTTTTTAATGTAAACGCGTACCTTATTGGAGCATCAGCTGGTGCTAGTGCTATTCTA
>CBFIGW010000084.1:0-13359 GCA_965662155.1 Maribacter sp.
AAACGAATCAATTCTTTTTGAAATATTTAAAGGGAACGAATAACATCCCAAAACATTCTCCATGATTCTTACCCAAATGTTTATGATGTATTTTGTGCGCTCTCCTCACACCTTTAGCATACCAGTGGTTGGCGTTTCTAAATAATTTAAACCGTTGATGAATAAAAATATCATGCACTAGAAAATATGCAATACCGTAAGCTAGAATTCCCAAGCCTAATGGCCAACCAGGCCAAAAACCGTTGGCACCAGAATAGAATAAAGCCATGCTAACAACAGCATAAAAGATAAAAAAGGCATCATTTCGCTCAAACCAAGAATCATGATCTTTATGGTGGTGGTCCTTATGTAAACTCCACAAAAATCCGTGCATAATATATTTATGTGTAAACCAAGCCATAAATTCCATAAAGGAAAATGTTCCTAGAAATATTAAAATCCAAAGTGCTGTTTTCATTAAACCAAATTCATTTTATATTTAACATAGGACCTCGCTAAAAGTCCAAATTTCTCGTAATTAGGTACCCTTATACGGGTATTTTTAATTTCTAACGATGGTGTTTTTTGTAGCTTTTTTAACAACCTGGAATAGTATCTGTATGCTGTATATACTCCAAATTTTGCTTCTACTGGTAATTTTAGGATTCCATCATATCCTAACTTAAAATCAGCTTCTATTTCATCTACAATTCTTTTTTTAGAGTCTTCGTCTAATTCCTTGAAATCCGTGTTCGGAAAATAAGAACGATGTAATTCTTCAAAATCTGCTTTAACGTCCCTTAGAAAATTAACTTTTTGAAAGGCGGAACCCAAGGCCATTGCAGATTCCTTTAAATTGTCATAAGATGTGGTACAACCGTTTACAAAAACCTTTAGGCACATAAGGCCTACCACATCTGCAGAACCATAAATATATTCTTTAAACTCCTCATCCGTAGTATAGACACTCTTAACAAGATCCATTCGCATACTTTTCATAAAAGAATCTACCAAATGTTTTGGAATATTGTAAGCATGGAACGTATGCTGAAAGGAGTTTAAAATGGGGTTTAAACTAATTTTATCTATTAATGCAGCCTCTAAATCTGCTTCAAATTTATCAAAAAGAACTTGTTTGTCATACTCATGAAAAGTATCCACTATTTCATCTGCAAACCTTACAAAACCATAAATATTATAGATATCGCTCCTTATGGAGCCATGAAGCATTTTTGTCGCTAAGGAGAATGATGTGCTATACTTTTGGGTAACTATTTTACTGCACTGGTAAGATGCCTGGTCAAATGTACTTTTCATAGAATGCTTTAGTTTTCTTTTTTAATCAATTCAGATACCAATTTTCCAGAAATTAATGCTGGTGGTACTCCCGGGCCGGGAACGGTTAGTTGTCCTGTAAAAAAGAGTTTCTTCACCTTTTTACTTTTAAGTCCAGGTCTTAGAAAAGCTGTTTGTGTAAGTGTGTTGGCCATGCCGTAAGCATTTCCTTTATAAGAATTATAGCGTTCTATAAAGTCATTTACACAAAAAGTTTGCTTTAAGATAATATTATTCTTGATGTTCTGACCTGTTTTTTTCTCAAACCTATCTATTATCATATCAAAATATTGTGCTCTTAGACTTGGTGTATCTTCCAAACCAGGTGCAATTGGGACAAGAAAGAATGCTGTTTCACAGTTTTCAGGTGCCATACTCTGATCTGTTATAGAAGGAAAATTAGCATAAAACAAAGGTTTTGAGGGCCACTTGGGTGTATCATATATTTCATGGGCATGCAATTCGAAATCTGTATCAAAGAATAAATTGTGATGCTCTACATTTTGTAACTTTTTATCGATACCTATATAAAACAACAACGAAGAAGGAGCAAAGGTTTTCTTGTTCCAATATGCCTCACTGTATTGTTTGTGTTGACTATCCAATAAACTTTCTGTATGGTGATAGTCCGCTCCACTAAGTACAATATCACTCAAAAAAGTATCGCCACCTACTGTAATACCCTTGCATACACCATTCTCTACATTAATCTTATTTACAGATTTGTGGGTATGTACAGTAACACCCAATTCTGCTGCTAAACTACCCATAGCCTTAATAATTTCGTACATGCCACCTTTGGGATGCCAAGTGCCCAAACCAAAATCGGCATAATTCATAAAACTATAGAAGGATGGGGTTTTATTTGGTTTTGCTCCCAAGAATAAAACAGGAAATTCTAAAGTAGAAATAAGTTTTGGATTCTGGAACCTTTTTCTAACTTCTGAACTTATTGTTTTAAAGAATTGGTCTACCCTTAAAATAGTCTCTTTGGTTACGAGTTCAAGTGGGGATAAACCTGGTCGTAGAACAATTTTGTTAATTGCTATATTATAATTTTCTTGGGCAATCGCTATAAATTTTCGTAATTCTTGTGAGCTGCCTTTTTCTATACGCTCAAATTCAGAACATATTTTTTCCATTGTATCGCCAATGGTGATGACATCATCGGAAAAGAAAATTTTGTATGCGGGATTTAATTTGTCTAATTCATAGTAATCCGATGTTTTCTTATGAAAATCATTGAAAAACTTATCAAAAATATCAGGCATCCAATACCAACTTGGTCCCATATCAAAAGTAAAGCCGTCTTTTTTAAATTGCGATGCCCTTCCACCAATTGATTCGTTCTTTTCAAATATTTCTACATCAAAACCTGCTTTTGCCAAATAACATGAAGCGGACAATGATGAAAATCCAGAACCAATAATGATAATTTTTTTACCCATATAAATTAATACATTAACTACAGTTGACTTACCACTTGGTCTATGGAAGTAAAGGTTTTAATGAAACTTGGCAATTTATTATCATCTATGTGCTGGACTTGTCTTCCTAATATCCATAAGTTTGGATTGTTGTATTCACTTACTAGACTTTGGAAATCCTCTACATAGGCATTGATTTTATCTTTTTCTGGAACAACCGTAAAATAAGATAAGAAGTGAATATTGTCAAAATATTTCATCACATCCATTAGGTTTTCCATGGGTATAGTTTGTCCTAAATAGATACATTGATATCCTCTGAGCACAATTTCGTAATTTAAGTACAATAGACCTATTTCATGAATCTCATTCTCCGGAAGGTAGGTGACAAAAACTTTATCCTTCTTCGTAGGTTTTAAGTGCTGTAATTTTTCGGTATTGATAAGGATTTTTTGTTTAATTAATCCTGTTATAAAATGTTCATGTGCAGGACTAATGGTATCCGTTTGCCAAAGCAACCCTATTTCATTAAGTAGCGGAATAAAAGTCTCCTTAAACACTTCCCTAAATGATTTGTTTTCGATTAGTGTGTTGTAGGTGTTGAAAAAAATAGTTTGGTCAAAATTTACCATAGCCAATTTAAAGGCATTTATTATATGGTCCTTATGACTTTTTCTGGAGACAATTTCCCGTACAACTATGGGTATATCTGCCTCCGGAATCTTTGCAATTTTGGATATTTTATACCCATTGTGATAAAGCAAAGTTATGTTCAATAGTTTTTGTAAACTAGATAGGCCATACGTTCTAATATTGGTGTCGGTGCGCTCTGGAGTAAGAAGATTATAACGTTTTTCCCAAATTCTTATGGTGTGGGCCTTTATCCCAGAAAGGTTTTCAAGGTCTCGAATACTGAAATTTTTCTTTACATTGTTCATATATTCCGTAAAAATGTTAAACAAATCTACGATTAAAACAAATATCTTTTCTATAAAGTGACGTTAAATTTCATAAAATGAAAAAGCCGGGTCAAAACCCGGCCTTTGTGCCCACGACTAGATTCGAACTAGCACGTCCTTGCGAACACTACCCCCTCAAGGTAGCGTGTCTACCAATTTCACCACGTGGGCAATTTTATTAGCAAGATGCAAATATAGAAAGCTAAACTTCAAATAAAAAGGTATTCAGTGGAATTGTGAATGTTACTTTTTTAAAGTTTAATTACATACTAATGTGCTATAGTTAATTTTCTGAATATCGATATTTACTTGGGTTGACCCCTTTTAACATTTTAAACTTTTTATTAAAATTAGTGCTGGAATTAAATCCGGATAATTCTGCTATTTCACTTATGCTCAGGTCTTTTTTACTTATTAATAATTGACAAGCATGTTCTATTCTGATTTCTATTAAAAATTGGAAAAAAGTTTTATTGGTTCTCTGTTTAAAGAATCTACAAAAAGCATTCGGTGTCAAAAATGCCATTTTTGCTACTTGTCTCAGCTGTATTTGTTTATCAAAATTTTGTATTACGAAATCTACCACAACCCTTAAACGTTCGCCTTCCCCAGAACTTAATACTTTGGTGTAAATAAATTTGGTAAGCATGGTTTTTTTGGTCTGTTTAAGTAATAACATCAATTCTAAGAATACTATAAAACGTTTGGTTTTGCTGGATTGTAATATTTGGTGAATTTTATCTATTATTTTGGTCTTTTGGGACAGTACTTTAAATCCTGACTCAGAACTGGTAAAAAAAGAATTTAAGTCCATTACATCTGGTATATTAAAAAATGTTTCACCAAAAGTGGATTTTGTAAAGAAAAGTGAAATCATATGAGAATCTTCTTTGCAAAAATTACTTTGAAACATGTGAGGCAAGTTACTGCCAATGACAAAAAGATCTTGATTTGTGTATTGGTGTATGCTATCTCCAGCTAATAACTTCCCTTGCCCTTTTACGATAAGGCTTATTTGAATTTCCTCGTGTTGATGCAATTTATTGTAAAAGGTAGATTGTTGGTCTTCTTGAACAATTAATTGATTTTCTTTTGGTTTGGGTATTTTAAAAGGATAGATTTTCATTTACATCAAAATTATCAAAAATTGATTTATAAGCTATTAATAATGGTTAAAATAGTGTCAATTGTAGGTAAAATTACATGTATAACACATCTGTTGAATTTATAATTTTGAAGTGCATCAATAAACTAAAAAATGAGTATAGATTGGAAAGGCGTAATGCCAGCGGTGACTACAAAGTTCACCAAAGAGGATAGTTTGGACATGGATATGTTCGCTGTAAATATAAAAGCTCAATTAGAGGCTGGGGTAAACGGAATAATTTTGGGTGGCACGTTGGGAGAGGCCAGTACCTTAACTGATGAAGAGAAGCAAATTTTAATTCGTGAGACCGTAAAATTGGTAGCAGGAAAAGTACCTGTAATTATAAATATTGCGGAACAGACTACGAAGGGAGCTATACAGGCCGCAGCAGTAGCAAAGGAGTGCGGGGCAAAAGGATTAATGATTTTACCGCCAATGCGTTATAAAGCCAACGATTATGAAACAGTAACCTATTTTAAAGCAGTAGCCAATAGTACCGATTTGCCTATTATGCTTTATAATAACCCTATCGATTATGGCATTATGATTACCTTGGATATGTTAGAAGATTTAATAGAGTGTGAAAATATACAAGCCGTAAAGGAATCTACAAGGGACATATCCAACATAACTAGAATAAAAAATAGATTCGGTGAGCGCATAAAGGTTCTAACGGGAGTAGATACTTTGGGATTAGAAAGTTTGTTGATGGGAGCCGATGGTTGGGTTGCAGGTCTGGTTTGTGCATTCCCAGCGGAAACGTGCGCCGTTTATGAGTTGGCCAAGGCTGGACAAATTGAAGAGGCTCTGAAAATCTACAGGTGGTTTTTACCTCTTTTAGAATTGGATATAAGCCCACAATTAGTTCAAAATATTAAAATGGCAGAGGTAGCTACTGGTATAGGTACCGAAAATGTTCGTGCCCCAAGATTGCCTTTACAAGGAATGGAAAGAGAACGTGTAGCAAAAATAATTAAGGATGGCGTAGCAACTAGGCCCGTTTTGCCAGAATATCATGCCTTACATATGAAAACGGTTTAATCTGTAAATTGTATTAATATAGGTTAGCTTAATAAAAATGAAATATCTATGAAGTTAGTTTTCAAGGGATACACTTTTATATCAATTTTTATAGTGATATTTTTTTTGAGTTACCATGCTATGGCTCAATCAAATTCAGAACGTCTAGAAACCGTTATAAGCAACGTTGCCAGCTACAAGGCTTATGATACATCTGAATTTCCATTAGGTAGATTTAGTGAATCGTTATCGCAAGAATATATGATGTTTGCCAAGCAACAAATAAACTTGCTAGATGAAATAAACACCTCTGAACTAACGGAAACCGAATTGATCTCTTTACAGTTATTAAAGTTTAAACTAAATAACACGATAGATGCATATAATTTCAATATGCACCTAAACCCAATTCAGGCAGACCAAGGTTTTCATCTAAATCTTAATTATAGAATTAAGCCAATATCGAATTTTAAGGGGGCAATAGACTATTTGCAAATGTTAAAGGCTATCCCAAACTATGTGGATGATCATTTGGTGTTGTTGGAAAAAGGAATCCAATTGGGAATTTCGCAGCCAAAGGTTATTTTTAAGGGGTATGAAGCTACATATGATACCCATATCGTTGACGATGCTGAAGAGAGCGAATTTTACATGCCATTTTTAAGTTTGCCCAACGGATTGTCAATAGAACAAAAAGATTCATTAAAATCAGTTGCCCAAGATGAGATTTTGAAAAGTGTTGTACCATCATTCAAAAAAATAAAAGTATTTTTTGAGGAAACGTACTTACCAAATACTAGAACTAAAATAGGAGTGTCGACTACTCCTAAAGGAAATGAATTTTATCAGAATAGAATTAATTTCTACACTACAAGTAATGATTATACTCCTGAATCCATTCATGAAATAGGCTTACGTGAAGTAGCTAGGATAAAGTCTGAAATGGAACTTTTGATACAGGAAGTAGGCTTCAAAGGCTCTTTCTCCGAATTTTTAAGTTTTTTACGAACCGACAGTCAGTTTTACGTAAAAACAGGAGATGAACTTCTGATGTATGCAAGGGATATAGCTAAACGCATTGATGCTCAACTCCCTAAATTTTTCAATACTTTGCCAAGAACGCCTTATGGTGTAATTAAGGTCCCAGATGCAATTGCACCTAAATATACAGGAGGTAGATATTCAGGTCCTTCATCTAAAACACAGCCAGGGTATTATTTGGTGAATACATACAAATTAGAGAGTAGGCCATTGTACACCTTACCCTCGTTAACGGCCCACGAAGCGGTTCCTGGTCATCACTTGCAAGGAAGTTTAAACAGGGAACTTGGAGATAGTATTCCTAACTTTAGAAAACAAATGTATTTATCCGCATATGGCGAAGGTTGGGCCTTGTACACCGAATATTTGGGGAATGAAATGGGTATATATAGAACACCATATGAGGAGTTTGGCAAGTTTACCTATGAAATGTGGCGTGCTTGTAGGTTGGTTGTGGACACCGGTATGCATGCAATGAACTGGTCAAGGGATCAGGCAGTAACATACATGTTAGAAAATACAGCGTTATCAGAACATGAAGTACATACAGAGACAGATAGGTATATTGCTTGGCCGGGACAAGCCATTTCCTATAAAATCGGAGAAATTAAAATCAGGGAATTACGTAAAAAAGCAGAAAGAGAACTTGGCAGTTTGTTCGATATCAAAGATTTCCATGAAGTTATTCTTGAGCAAGGCACCGTTACATTGCCTATTTTAGAAAGAAGGGTAAATGCATATATTAACGCTATTAAATAAACATCAATGTCAAAATATACTTTTGTTTGTATTGATGCTCATACTTGTGGAAACCCTGTAAGGGTAATAAAACAAGGTGGTCCAGAATTGGTTGGTGCAACAATGAGTCAAAAGCGCCAATATTTTTTAAAGGAGTATGATTGGATTAGGACAGGGTTAATGTTTGAGCCTCGAGGTCATGATATGATGAGTGGCAGTATATTTTATCCACCAAGTAATCCAGAAAATGATTTTGGCATTTTATTTATCGAGACCAGCGGATGCTTGCCTATGTGTGGCCATGGAACCATTGGTGCCATTACTATTGGAATAGAAGAGGGACTGTTACATCCTATAAAGCCTGGTCAGGTTCGGATGGAAACTCCTGCAGGGTTGGTTAAGATCAAATATAAAAAGACAGGCGAAAAGGTAGATTGGGTGGAACTGGAAAATGTACCTTCTTATTTGGCGGCTGAAAATTTACATATTGAATCCATTGCATTGGGCACTATTTGTTTTGATGTGTCCTATGGAGGTAATTTTTATGCTATTATTGATCCGCAAAAGAATTTTTCAGGATTAGAAAATTTTACTGCCGGTAAGCTGGTTCAATTAAGTCAGGAAATACGTTTGTTAATCAATCAAAAATATCCTAATAAATTTGTTCATCCAGAAGATGAGAGCATAAATGGGGTTAGTCATATACTTTGGACAGGTAAAACCATTTCTAATAATGCTACAGCTCGTAATGCTGTATTTTACGGTGATAAAGCTATTGATCGTTCCCCTTGTGGTACAGGCACATCTGCTCGTATGGCACAGTGGTATGCAAAAGATAAATTAAAGGTTGGAGAGGAATTTGTTCATGAAAGCTTCATAGGGTCAAAGTTCATAGGTAGGGTAGAGGAGGAGGTTGATTTTTTTGGTAAAAAAGCAATTGTACCAAGTATTAAAGGTTGGGCTAAAATTTATGGTTACAATACTATAATTATTGATGAGGATGATCCTTATGCAAAAGGATTTCAAGTAATTTAGTAGTATAGGATAATGGCCAGTACATGGGAAAAAATATTATAATTATAGGAGGAGGAATTGTTGGGCTTTGTTCTGCCTATTATTTACAGAAAGAAGGTCATCATGTTACCGTATTGGATAAAGGAGATATCACCTCGGGCGCCTCTTTTGTAAATGCAGGTTATATTACCCCAAGCCATATTATACCACTAGCTTCTCCTGGTATGATTGCCAAGGGCATTCGTATGATGTTCAATTCTTCCAGTCCATTTTATATGAAGCCTAGACTAGACTATGAGTTTTTAAAATGGTCATGGTATTTTCATAAATCAAGTACACGGGCGAAGGTAGAACGAGCGATACCTATTATAAAGAATATTAATTTGTTAAGTCTAGACCTATTTACCGAAATTTTAAATTCAGCCGATCTTGGTAGTTTTCAGTTGGAGAGAAAGGGACTTCTTATGCTTTATAAGAAGGAGACAAATTACCGGCATGAAAAAGAAGTTGCGGATAAGGCTAGTGATTTAGGATTGGCAGTTTCGGAACTGAACAAACAAGATTTGTTGGTAAAAGAACCAAATATAAAAATAGAAGCAGAAGGTGCTATACATTATGAATGTGATGGTCATACGACCCCAACGGAGTTTATGCCAAAAATGATTGACCATTTAAAAAGGGTAGGGGTTACTTTTAAAACGAATGAAGAGGTAGTAGATATTGTTAAAAAAGGGAACACGATTTCAGAGGTTATTACTTCAAAAGGAAGTTACCAACCGGACGATGTTGTTTTAGCTGCTGGTTCATGGAGTTCAGGTATATCTAAAAAATTAAGAATAAAAATACCGTTGCAAGCAGGAAAAGGTTATAGTATTAATGCGGAAAGAGATACCGGAATTACTATGCCCGCCATTCTTATGGAATCTAAAATTGCGGTCACCCCAATGACTGGTTTTACCCGTTTTGCAGGTACCATGGAATTTTCAGGTATAAATAACCTAATCAGAAAAGAACGTGTTTTGGCAATTGTAAATGGTGTTTCATCATTTTATCCAGAACTAAAAATTACCAATGAGGAAATTAAAAATGTTAAGACTGGTTTGAGACCAGTTACACCAGATGGCTTGCCCTACATAGGGAAATCCGACAATTATAGTAATCTAATGTTTGCTACGGGCCACGCCATGATGGGTTGGAGCCTTGGTCCCGCAACAGGAAAGTTGGTTGCCGAGATTATCAGTGATAAAAAGACAAGTATGGATATTTCTGCATTTAGTCCCATTCGTAAATTCAAATAATAGGCTACTAATTTATTAGTCAGTACATTTTAACCATTCGTCTACAGTAAAGCGTCATTCGTCACTAACAAAAAAAATAATTTAAAAGAAAAGTAGACCTTTAATATCTTAAACTTAAACACACATGGATATTCTATTAATTGAAGACGATGCTATCGAGGTCATGAAATTACAAAGGACCTTATCCAAATTGGAAACAAAGCATAATATTATGAAGGCCAATAATGGTGAAGAAGCTTTGGAATTTCTAAAGTCTGGAGACAAACTGCCAGATATAATTCTTTTAGATTTGAATATGCCTAGAATGAGCGGTATAGAATTTCTACAAATCTTAAGAGACGATGATGTTTTTAAATACTTACCTACAGTTATTTTAACCACGTCGGAAAATAGGGCAGATCTGTTAAAGTGTTACAAGACTGGTGTTGCAGGATATGTCATAAAACCTCTTAAATACGAAGATTACGAATCCAAGATAAAAAAGGTATTGGAATACTGGGACATCAACGAATTGGTCAAAGGCTAACAAAAAAAGCCATTTCACAACAATTATTTCAGTATAGGGTAATACTTTTCTTACTTTTGGATTTCTAAATAGTTATAATGAAAGGTATTGTTTTTACAGAATTTTTAGAAATGGTAGAGGCTAAATTTGGCCTACAGACCGTAGATGACATAATAGAAAAATCGGATTTACCATCTGAAGGCATATATACCTCTGTGGGTACTTATGATTTTAATGAAATGGTGAGTCTAGTTACCCAATTAAATAAAGAGACCAATATCCCTTCAGGAGATTTAATCTATACTTTTGGTCTTTATCTTTTTTCTAGCCTAGGCAAAGCCCATCCAGAGGTAATTGCTAACTATTCTTCACCATTGGGTTTGCTATATTCTATAGAGGATCACATACATGTCCATGTAAAAAAGTTGTATCCAGATGCAGAATTGCCGACTTTCAAAATATTGGACAAAACTGATAATTCCTTAGCTATGATATATACCTCTTCTAGAGGTCTATATAGAATGGCTCATGGGCTTATTGAAAAGACTTTTGAACATTTTAATGCTTCTGCGCAAGTGTCCTATGAACTTTTAAAAGAAGATGGGACACAAGTGAAATTTAATATTGTCCAAAATGGATAATGAGGTAATAATTCTAAAGAAAGCCTTGGAACGTCAGAAAAAGGCGAGATTACAGGCAGAAAAGATATTAGAGGCAAAATCTAAGGAGTTGTATGATGTTACAAGGCATTTAAGGGAAACCAATGGTAGATTAGAAAACTTGCTAAACGATAAAACCTCCGAACTAGAGGGTGTGTTTGCAAACATCATTGATCCTTATGTGGTGATGGACCTTCAGTTTAATGTCATTAATATGAACCTTTCTGCAAAGGAATTTTTAGGTTATGACAATGATAAAGAGGTGATAAACCTAACACAATTAGTCCACAATGAATTCACACAGTATACGGCCGAATCAATGAAATCTCTTTTAGAGGTCGGATTGCTGAAAAATTATAGAGCTAAAATTATCATTAAAGATGGTTCGGAAAAATGGGTCCAGATTAATAGTAGCTTAATATATAATAAAGAAGGAAAACCTATTGGGGCCCAGGGTATAGTTAGGGACGTTACCAATGAAATGGAAGTAAAAGAATTGCTTTCGGAACAACGTAAACAGTTGGACATCATTGTAAATAATTCTCCCTTAGGCATAATGCTCACCAAAAATGGTAAGATCCTTAAAGCCAATAAGACCATGGCTAATTTGTTGGGCTATAGCATTGAAGATTTAACATCCTTGACCATCAAGGACATTACTGTACCGGAGTATTACGGGGAAAGCGAACAATTAATGCAGAAATTGAACAATGGTAATTTGAACGAATTTACAATTGTTAAAAAATACAATAAAAAAGATGGGACGCATTTAGAGGTAAAAACATCGGTAAGTGCAGTAAAAAATTCTAAAGGCAAAACGGAATATCATGTTGCCATGATAGAGGATATTGCTCAACAATTACGCGCCGAAGATAGGCTCAACGCGGAGAGGGAAAAATACAGAAGTATTATAGCGAACATGAACTTAGGTTTGCTGGAAGTAGATAAAAATGATGTTATTCAACTCGTAAATCAAAGCTTCTGTGTAATGAGTGGCTATACTGAGAATGAACTTTTGGGAAAAAAGGCAATGGATGTATTAAGAACAGACGATAAAGAGATAATCTCCTCAAAATCAAAATTAAGAGAAATAGGGAAATCCGATTCATACGAAGTCCAGGTATTGGATAAAACCGGGATTAAAAAACATTGGCTTTTAAGTGGAGCACCACGCTTTGATGAAAATAAAAATGTTATTGGATCCATAGGCATTCATTTAGATATTACTAATCAAAAGATATTAGAATTCCAAAAAGAACGTTTGGTCAAGGAGTTGGAAAAAAGTAACAAAGGCTTGCAAGAATACGCACATATTGTCTCACACGATTTAAAATCTCCATTAAGAAGTATCAATGCATTGGCTACATGGATGCAAGAAGACTATAAAGATGTCTTGGATGAGGGTGGACTTCACAACTTACAATTAATGCAAGAGAAAATAGAATCTATGGATAAATTAATTCATGGAATTTTGGAATATTCAACTGCCAATAGCTCGGAACTAGATGCCAAAAAGGTAGACCTAAATGAAGTTGTGGCAGAAGTTGGAGAAACCATTTACATGCCTGATAATGTAGAATTAAGTGTTCCGGAGAAATTACCGGTTCTACTGGCAGATCGTATTAAATTACGACAATTGTTCCAAAATATTATTGGTAACGCCGTTGTGCATATAGAGAAGGAAAAAGGACTGGTCCAGGTCTTGTGTAAAGAAACAACCTCTCATTATGTTTTTAATATTAAAGATAATGGTGTTGGAATACCAAAAGAATATCATAAGAAGATATTTGAAATTTTTCAATCTATTGGCAATAAGGAGAGATCAACCGGTATTGGCTTATCTATTGTTAAGAAAATAGTTGATCGTTATGGAGGTGAGGTTTGGGTAGATAGCGAAATGGGCAAGGGAACCGAATTCCAGTTCACTTTAAATAAGGAAATCTGTTCGCTTAAACAAATAATATGAAAATAGTTCAGGGTATTAAAAAAAAGGAAAGCCCATTTATCCTAGATAAGGATATGCGTTTGGAAAATCCTTTGGTACTGGTATTTGGGAACAGATATTTATTGGAAGATGCTACTATATATGAACAGGTGAAATCTTTATTTCCAACAGGACATATTGTTTTTGGTTCAACTTCTGGAGAAATTATGCGAGATGTGGTATATGAAAATACCATTGTACTTACGGCTATGGAATTTGAAAAAAACAATTTTGTAGTTAAGACAAAAAATGT
>CBFIGW010000085.1:0-13335 GCA_965662155.1 Maribacter sp.
TAACTCTATTCGACTAAACAAGTATGTAGCAAATTCTGGGGTATGTTCCCGTAGGGATGCTGATATTTATATCGCAGCTGGTAGTGTTACCGTAAATGGGAAGCCTATAACAGAAATGGGCTATAAAGTAAAACTTACAGATGAGGTTAAGTTTGATGGACAATTATTAAATCCTGTAAAAAAGGAATATATATTATTAAATAAACCTAAGGATTTTTCAACTACCATTAGAGACGAAAAAGGAAAAAGACATGTTTCCGGTTTAATAACAAATGCCTCAAAGTCTAAATTACTACCTGTTGATAAATTGGATAAAGAAGATACCGGTCTTCTAGTTTTTACCAATGATGGTGATTTGACCAAAAGACTGAAAAGTCCAATGAACGGACTTAGAAAAATTTACCATTTAGTCCTCGACCGCGATTTGACCAGTGCTGATTTAAGAAAAATACAAGAAGGAGTACTAGTTGATGAAAAAGTGCTTCGTGTACAGGATATTAGCTTTATTGATAACGCACCTAAAAGGGAAGTAGGAATAGAGATTTATAGTTCTAGGGGTAAGATAGTTGAACGATTATTTGAACATCTAGATTATAAGATTGTTAAGTTAGATCGTGTGGTTTATAGTGGATTAACAAAAAAAGACTTACCTAGGGGACACTGGCGTTATCTTACACAGCAAGAGGTTATTAACCTAAAAATGATCAAGTAATATTTTTTAAAGTTTAATCCCTGGCATAACCATCGCCAAAAAGGTAATTTATTACAAACCCATGACTGTTTCCTAATGCTGAATCCTTAGTAGCAATATTATACTGATATATTGCCTAAACTACCTTCATGGGTATGTTTAATATTTCGTTTTGGTGTAAAAGTACCTTCGTTTATTTCTTTACCCATTTTTTTATAGGCATCCCTAAATGGCAATCCGTTTTGTACTAATTCATTTAAGGTATCCACACTAAATAGATAGTCGTATTTAGGGTCTTCCAAAATAGATGTATTCACCCTAATTTCTTTTAAACTAAAAGTTAGAATTTCCAAACAGGCTTTCATGTCCTGTATTGCCGGCACTATTATTTCTTTTACCAGTTGCAAATCCCTATGGTAGCCACTGGGGAGATTGTTGATTACCAATGCCAATTGGTTAGGTATGGATTGTAGTTTATTACATTTTCCACGAACTAGCTCAAAAACATCCGGGTTCTTTTTGTGTGGCATAATACTACTTCCTGTTGTCAGCTCATCGGGAAAGGAGATAAAGTCAAAGTTTTGGCTCATATACAAACATACATCCATTGCCATTTTAGATAATGTTGCCGCTATATTGGCCATTCCAAAAGCGGTCGCTTTTTCTACTTTTCCACGTCCCATTTGTGCTGCCACTACATTATATTTCATAGTTGCAAATCCCATTTCCTTTGTGGTGAAGCTTCTATCTATATCAAAAGAACTACCATATCCTGCGGCACTTCCTAACGGGTTTTGATCGGCCACCTTAAAGGCAGCATCAATAAAATACAAATCATCAATTAAACTCTCTGCATAAGCGGAGAACCAAAGTCCAAAAGAAGAGGGCATGGCAATTTGCAAATGCGTATATCCTGGTAATAAGACCTCTTTATATTCCTCTGCTTTGTTCAACAATAACTCAAATAAATCCTTGGTTTGGGATTTTATTTCAGTTAGCTCATCTTTCAAATAGAGATGCATAGCAACTAAAACCTGATCGTTCCGAGAGCGGGCAGTATGAATTTTTTTCCCGGTATCCCCTAAACTCAAAGTAAGCATGTATTCTATTTTGGAATGCATGTCTTCAAAAGAAGGCTCTATGGTAAACGTGCCTTTTTCTATTCTGGCAGCAATTATTTCTAGCTCATTAACTAGTTCATTAGTTTCTTTAGGCGTAAGAAGGCCTATTTTGCCTAGCATTTTTGCATGTGCTTTTGATGCTATCACATCATATTTTGCCAATTGCAAATCCAATTCTCTATCATTACCTACAGTAAAATGGTCAATTTTTTTATCCGTGCTAGTTCCTTTGTCCCAGAGTTTCATTTTTTTTGATGTTAGATATGAGTATGAAGTATTGAGATCTCAGTATGCTATTCTCACATCTATTGCCTCAATACTAGAATCTATTTTTTTAAAAATCCATTTAAAATCTTAATATACAAATCAATTCCTTCCTCTATTTCATGTACATAGATAAATTCATCCGCCGAATGGGAACGGGTACTATCCCCTGGGCCTAATTTTAAGGACTGGCACGTTAATGCCGCTTGATCGGATAGGGTAGGGGAACCATAGGTAGTTCTCCCCAGAGCCAAACCGGATTTCACCAAAGGATGGTCTTTGTCTATATGGGATGAATTTAATTTTAAGCCCCTTTCTTTTAATTCACAGGGAGCTTCAGCCTTTAAAAGGTCGGCAATTTCTTTATTGGAATATTGATCGTTTACCCGAACATCTATTACCAAGTCTACTTGTGAGGGTACCACATTGTGTTGGCTTCCCGCATTGATTTGTGTTACCGTCATTTTTACATCACCAAGTGCTTCTGATGTTTTGGTAAACGTATAGTTCTTAAACCATTGCAACACTTCAATCGTATTGTAAATAGCATTATTGTTATTAGGATGTGCGGCATGGGACGGCGTTCCTTTAACCATAGCATCGAATACTACGAGACCTTTTTCTGCTATGGCCAATTGCATTAAAGTGGGTTCGCCTACTATGGCTACCTCTATATGTGGTAGGCTTGGTAAAAGCCCACGCAAACTATTTTCACCGGCATTTTCTTCCTCTGCAGAAGCCACCATTAAAATGTTATGGCTTAAATTTTCAGAAGCGTAGAAATGGGTGAATGTCGCTATTAACGAAACTAGACAACCGCCTGCATCATTACTGCCCAAACCATACAGTTTGCCATCTTCAATATGTGGGTAAAAAGGGTCTTTGGTATAGGCCTGATTTGGTTTAACGGTATCATGATGGGAGTTTAATAATAATGTTGGTTTAGCATCGTCCCAGAATTTATTTTTGGCAAAAACATTATTATGAATTCTTTCAAAAGGGATATCAAACGCTTTGAACCAATTTTGAATAGCTTCGGCGGTCTGATCTTCCTCTTTAGAGAATGATTCTATGGAAATCAATTCTTTAAGAAGGTCAATTGCTTTATCTGTAAGTTGCTGTTGATTCATATTATAAGGTTAAGGTAGAGAATAAAGTGGTTTTTTTATCCAGCATATGCATATCTCCCAAACAAACTTTCTTTACATTTTTATGCAGGGCATGAAAACAATTTTCTAGTTTGGGCAGCATACCATCCGCAATTATACCGTCGGTAAGTAATTCATTGTATTTTTTAGAATCGATATGTTCTACTACCGAATTTTCATCCGATATGTTCATTAGAACACCTTTTTTCTCAAAACAATAATACAAAGTTGTATCAAAAATATCGCTAAGGCCTATTGCCAATTCCGAAGCTATGGTATCTGCATTGGTATTTAACAACTGACCCTTACCATCATGGCTCATGGCACAAAATACAGGTGTGAGACTGTTGGATAAAAGATTAGAAATGGTTTTTGTGTTTACACCGTCAATATCTCCAGCAAAGCCATAATCAATCTCGCCTACAGCTCTTTTATGTGCATGTATGGTATTTCCATCGGCACCACTTAATCCTATAGCGTTACAGTCATTGGCCTGTAATTGGGCCACAATATTTTTGTTGGTCAACCCGGCATAGACCATGGTTATTACTTCCAAACTTTCAGCATCGGTAATTCTTCTACCGCCAATCATTTTGGATTCGATTCCTAATTTAGCTGCCAATTTAGTGGCCGATTTACCGCCACCGTGCACTAAAATTTTTAAACCTTCAAGGTCAGAAAAGAGCCTTAAAAACTTCGTCAGCTCTGTTTTGTTTTCAATGACGTTACCACCAATCTTTACTATGGAAAGTTTTTGTTTCATATTATGAATTTATAATTCCCCCATCAATTGTCATGGCTGTTCCTGTGATCCATGAGGCATCTTCGGAGACCAAGAACATTGCTGATTTTGCAATATCTTCTGGAGACCCTAATCTATTTAATAAAGTTGCCTTTTTTGCTTCTTCCACCGCTTTTTCAGGATTTTTAAATGCTTTGGCAGAATCCCATAGTAACGGAGTATCAACAGGTCCTGGGCATATGGCATTTACTCTAACATGAGGGCCGTATTCTACGGCCATTTGTTTCATTAAAGCTACAGAGGCAGCCTTGGAAGCACAATAGGCCGGATGGTTCGGAAAACTCTTGAAAGCCGCTATAGAAGCATTTATAAGAATATTCCCATTGGATTTTTGTAAATATGGAATAGCAAATTTACTGAGGTAAAAAATGGAACTAAGATTTGTGTCCATTGTTTTTTGCCAATTTTCAATGGATAGGTCTACGACACTTCCTAAACCAAGAATTCCGGCATTAAGAGATACTATATCCAGTTTTCCAAAATTAGAAATTGCAGCCGCTACTAAAGAATGGTTGTATTCTGGTTCGCTAACATCACCTGGCAAGAATAAAGCATCCTGTAATTTAGATGCCAATGCTGATCCGCGATTTAAATCCCTCCCGGATAAAATAAGTTTGGCTCCTTCGCTTGAAAACCTCTCAGCTATAGCCTTGCCCATGCCACTGGTGGCACCGGTTACAATACAAACTTTGTTTTTTAGTTTATTGGCCATAGCGTATATTAACTATAAAGTTTCCAAAATCTTTTTTAGTACTATTTGTGCTGCAAATGTCCTGTTGTTTGCTTGTTCTATGACCAAACTTTGGTCACTATCCAATACGGCATCTTCTACAACCACATTTCTTCTTACAGGTAAGCAATGCAAAAACTTTGCATTGCCTAATTTTTCTTTAGTAATGGTCCAATCTGGGTTTTGATGTAAAACCTTACCATAATCCGTATAACTACTCCAGTTTTTAACATAAACAAAGTCGGCATTTTCCAATGCTTTATGTTGATCATATTCAATTTGGACACCTTTTGTTATTTCAGGATTCAACTCATAACCCTCTGGGTGTGTTATCATAAAATCCGCATCTTGTAGCTGCATCATTTCTACAAATGAATTTGCTACGGCATGGGGCAAGGCTTTGGGATGTGGTGCCCAAGACAGCACTACTTTAGGTTTGGCCTTAGTGTTCTGTTCGTCCAAAGTAATGGCATCTGCTAGTGCTTGCAGCGGATGCCCAACGGAACTTTCCATGTTAACAATGGGAATTGAGGCGTATTTTTTAAAACCGTTGAGGACTACTTCCGCTTCATCTTTTTCTTTATCGGTAAGTGATGCAAATGCCCTTATCGCAACGATATCACAAAACTGGGATACCACTTGCGCTGCCTCTTTTATATGTTCGGATGTGTTCTGGTTCATGACGGTACCATCATTATACTCCAACGCCCAACCTTCACTGCCAAAATTCATAACCATTACTTCCATACCCAGGTTCATAGCAGCTTTTTGAGTGCTTAAGCGAGTTCTAAGGCTATTGTTAAAGAATAAAAGGCAAATGGTTTTGTCCGCTCCTAATTTTTTGAGGGACTTAGGTTGCTTTTTTAATTGTTTAGCTTCAGCTACCCAATTATTTAAATTGTCAATATCATTTATAGAAAGGTAGTGCCTCATACTATTATTTTTGTGAAGTTTGAAATGCCATGTAAAGCATCAGTGATAAAATTATCCTTTAGTCCGTTTACGATCCAGGTTTCAATAGATTCGTTTTTGGCAATATTCGCTGCTTCTAATTTGGATTGCATGCCGCCGGTGCCATGAGAAGATTTTTGTTGACTTATTTCTTTTTCCAAAAGTTTTAAATCTTGTACAAAGCCAATAGTTTCTGGTTCACCATTTTGAATAGAAGCTTTTGTATAGATGCCATCTGTATTGGTGGCAATTAATAATAAATCGACTTTTAATAGTGCTGCCGTAAGTGCGGCTAATTTATCATTATCACCAAATTTTATTTCATCCGTTGCTACGGTATCATTTTCATTGATAATGGGAATGAAATTATTTTCTACTAGAACATTGATGGTATTTTTGATATTTACTTTGGATTCTGGTTTTTCAAAATCGGAATAAGATAAAAGACATTGGGAAGTAAAAAGGCCTAACTCCCTAAAATTTTCCTGAAAAATTCGCATTAAATGTGGTTGTCCAATTGCCGCAAGGGCTTGTTTTATATTTATTTCTTGACCATTATGCTCCAATTTTACAAATTGTTTGGCAGCGGCAATTGCACCAGAACTTACAATAATGAATTCATATTCATTTTTTAACATTGCGATTTGCCTTCCAATATCCTCTATTTTACCTCTAGAAATATGGTTGGTTTCTTTGGTTAAGGTATTGGACCCAATTTTTAGTAAGATTCTTTTTTTAGTCATTTTTATTTTTAATGCGGCACACTATCTTGTTTGCCCATTTCCTTTTACATACCATTTGTTGGTTACTAAATGTTGTAATCCAATAGGTCCTCTTTGGTGCAGTTTATCCGTGCTAATGGCGAGTTCTCCGCCCAAACCAAACTGACCTCCATCGGTAAAGCGGGTAGAGGCATTATGATAAACTGCTGCAGCATCTACGGTTTGCATAAAAGTAGCTGCTTTGTTTTCGTTATTAGTTATAATTGCGGCTGAGTGCCCACCACCATAGGTGTTGATATGATGTATGGCTTCCTGTAAATCGGGTACTTGACCTATGGCAATCTTATAGTCTAGAAATTCTTGATGCCATACGTTTTCGTTTTCCATTGGTTTTGTGCCTTTCAGTCCAGCTAGTTTGGTATCAGTTAGGATTTCAATTTTATGTTTTTGTAATTCCTGTATTACATGTTGCAGAAACTCTAATTTTCTTGGCAAATCTCTCGAAATAAGAATTTTATCCAGTGCATTACAGGCAGATATCTTAGTTGTTTTCCCGTTAATGATTACATCTAGCGCCATTTGTAAATCCGCTTCTGTATCAACATATAAAAAATTATTGCCTCGGCCACTTACAATTACGGGGCAAGTAGCATGTTGTTTTACAAAAGCAATCAGTTTTTCTCCACCTCTTGGTACTATTAGGTCCAGTTTTTCCGTCGGCTTTTCTAAAAAGGATTGGGTTTGCGCTCTATTGAATTGTAGATATGTAATCCAATCTTTACTACAGTTGTTTTCTTCAAGGGCTTTGTGCCAAAGATGTATCAAAACCAAATTACTTTCCAAAGATTCTTTACCTCCCTTTAAAAGTATTTTGTTTCCCGATTTAAATGCAATTCCGGCCGCTTCAATGGTTACATCTGGCCTAGATTCATAAATGATCATGATGGTGCCAAAAGGTGCCGTTTTGTTACTTATCTGCATTTGGTTTTCATGGGTGAACGCAAACCTTTCTATTCCTAGGGGATCAGGTTCAGATGCTAACTGTTGCAAGGAAAGCACCATGCCTTTTATTTTTTCCTGGTCAACCTTTAAACGATCGCGCATGGAAATATCATTACCATCATAATTGGTCAAATCTTTTTGATTTGCTTCCAGAATAGCAGATTGTTCTTGGACAACTAATCTAGCCATGGTGTCCAGCACTGCGTTACGTTGTTCTATATTAAGTTGGATATTCACTATACTTCTGCTTTTAGCGCATTAAAAAAACTGTCGATGTGTTGTTTGGTAATATTTAATGCAGGTAAAAAACGAATAACATACTTGTCTTTTGCACCACCTGTAAACATGTGTTGGTTAAAAATTAATTTTTTTCGAAGTTCGCCTACTTCAAAATCAAGTTCTAGACCTAGCATTAGTCCACGGCCCTTTACACGTTTTACTTGCGGTATTTCTTTTGCCTTTTCTTTAAAGTAGGAACCTAGTTCTGCTGCATTTTCTATTAAGTTTTCTTTTTCGATAACTTCTAAAACAGCCAATGTTGCTGCACAAGCCAAATGATTGCCTCCAAAAGTTGTTCCTAGAAGGCCGTAAGATGCTTTGATATGTTCATGAATCAATATGCCTCCTACAGGAAAGCCATTGCCCATGCCTTTTGCAATACTAATAATATCTGGTTCTATACCGTGATGTTGAAATCCAAAGAACTTACCACTTCTGCCAAAACCACATTGTACTTCATCAGCAATTAGTATGACATTATTTTCTTTACTGATTTTGGCAATTTCTTGATAAAATTGGGTTGTAGGCTCGTCTAGTCCGCCAACACCTTGTATGGCCTCAAGAATAACCGTACACACGTCACCTTTCGCGATTTCATTTTTAAAACTTTCTAAATCATTGAAATCCAGAAATGTAACTTTTTGTTGCTGGTTTAGTGGAGCATTTATAGCAGGGTTGTCCGTTGCCGCTACTGCTGCAGAGGTTCTACCATGAAACCCATTTTTAAATGCAATAACCCTAGATTTTCCGTTTTGGAACGAAGCTAATTTTAATGCATTTTCATTAGCTTCAGCACCAGAATTACAGAGAAAAAGATTATAGTTTTCACAATTGGAAAGTGCACCTAGTTTGGTGGCCAATTCTTTTTGCAAGGGATTTTGTACCGCATTGCTGTAAAACCCTATCTTATCTAATTGGTCTTTTAAACGTTTTACATAATGTGGGTGCGAGTGTCCGATAGATATTACGGCGTGACCGCCATAAAAATCTTGATATTCCTGCCCTTTGTCATCTATTACAATAATACCCTTGGCGGATACTGGAGTTACATTATATAAGGGATATACATCAAATAATTTCATACTTTCTAAAAAATTCAAACAGCCACTTCGATAAGAGTCTAGAATAAGTTTACAGTATAAGTGAAACTTGATTCCGCTCAAAATGATAGCGTTATTTTGATTTAAACTCTGTTATTTTATCGTAAGAGGCCACAATCCCCTGTATCAACGAAGAACTAAGTCCTTGATGTTCCATTTCATTGAGTCCTTGTATGGTGCAACCCATTGGAGTCGTAACCCTGTCAATTTCCTCTTCTGGATGATTGCCAGATTCAATTAATAATCCGGCAGCACCATTACAGGTATGCATAGCTAATTCTTGTGCTTCTTTGGCATCAAAACCCAATTGTATGGCACCTTGGGTGGTAGCGCGTATCAAACGCATCCAGAAGGCAATACCGCTCGCGCAAATTACGGTAGCGGCTTGCATTTGAGGTTCTGGAATTTCCATGGAATGTCCCATACGATTAAAGATTGCCTTGGCCAAATCAATCCGTTTTTTGCCTTTGTCGTTACTGCACATACATGTCATAGACTTTCCAACCGAAATAGCCGTATTGGGCATGCTTCTGATAATATAATTGTCTTTACCAATAACAGCTTCAATTTTATATATCTCGAAACCGGTAATGGTAGAAATAAGAACATGGTTATCGGTAAGTAAATCTTTAATACTTTCCAAAATCGCGGCAAAATGACCCGGCTGAACAACAAATATCAATATATCCGATTTTGCAACTGCTTCCCTGTTATCTTCCGTTACGGTTACGTTACCATATTTTTCATAATCAGCTATAGAGGCAGTATTTCTTTTGGTTAAGTACATACTTGTAGCACCATTGCTATTTAATATTCCTTTTGCAATGGAAAGTCCCAAATTTCCAGCTCCGATAATGGCTATTTTCATAATTTGTTAAATTTTAGGTGTCTAATACTGAGTATTAGATCAGCTCTGTTTGTAAGTTGGCTTAGGCAACTTTGTGTTTCACCTTGAATTACAATTTGTTTTAATCAACTGTTCTAAAATACCCCCGCTTTTAAATTAAGCCCCAGGTCTTCTTCAAAACCAAATATCAAGTTCATATTTTGTACTGCTTGTCCAGAGGCTCCTTTTAATAAATTATCTATGGCAGAGGTTATTAATAATGTGTCATTATGTTTGTGCAAATGAATATGGCATTGATTGGTATTTACCACTTGTTTTAAATGAATATGTTCATCTGTTACTTGAGTAAATAATGCTGAACTATAATAATCTGAATACATTTTTTTTGCTTCTTCTAGACTACCTTTGAACACCGTATATGCAGTTGCTAAAATTCCTCTTGTAAAATTTCCCCTGTTAGGTAAAAAGAACAATTCACCTGCATTATTCTGGTAGGATCGTAAACTCTCGTTTATTTCACCCAAATGTTGATGAGTAAAGGGCTTGTACCAAGATACATTGTTATTTCTCCAACTAAAGTGCGATGTTGCAGAAGGGCTTACCCCTGCTCCCGTACTTCCTGTTACCGCATTAATGTGAATAGTCTCGCTCAATTTCCCTGCTTTAGCCAACGGCAATAAGGCCAATTGTATAGCCGTTGCAAAACAACCGGGATTGGCAATGTAATTGGCGTCCTCTATTTTAGATTTGTTCAATTCAGGCAAACCATAAACAAATGTTTTATTGTCAAAAACAGCATTTGCATTTAATCTAAAATCATTACTCAGGTCTATTATTTTGGTGTTGTCGGAAAACGAATGCGCTTTTAAAAACTTGGAAGAATTTCCATGTCCAAGACATAAGAAAACAACGTCTATGCCTAGGTTTACATCACCGGTAAATTCCATATCCGTAACACCTAACAAATCTGGATGTGCCGTGGTTAGTTTTTTGCCCGCTCGTGTAGTACTGTAGACAAAGTCTATTTCTACGCCAGGATGGTTTAATAGAATCCTAATTAATTCACCACCGGTATAGCCCGATCCCCCAATAATTCCTGCCTTAATCATCATTTTGGTTTACATGATTATATATCTTTCCTGCATTGGACATAATCTTGATAAAACCTTTGGCATCATCGGCAGTCCAACCCTCATTTATTTCACCATAGCTGGCGAAAGAGGCGTTCATTAGATCGTGAGGTGATGAAATTCCATTCAATCTAAATTGAAATGGATAAAGACTAACGAAAACATCACCGGAAACAGTTTTTTGTGTATCTGTTAAAAAGGCCTCAATATTTCGCATAACGGCATCCAAATAATTTCCTTCGTGTAATAACATGCCATAAAAATTACCCTGTTGTTCTTTTTGGAATTGTTGCCATTTGGTAAGGGTGTGCTTTTCTAACAAGTGATGTGCTTTAATAATAATTAAGGCTGCTGCAGCTTCAAAACCCACTCTACCTTTAATTCCAATAATGGTATCGCCAACATGAATGTCTCGCCCAATTGCATATTTTGAAGCCATAGCTTCTAGTTTTTCAATATTGGCCACAGGGTGGTCTTTTTCACCATTAATAGCAACTAACTGTCCTTTTTCAAAGGTAAGTTTAACATCAGAAGGTTCTTTCTCTTGTAATTGGCTAGGATAGGCGGCATCTGGTAAGGCCTTGTTAGAGGTTAATGTTTCGTCACCACCAACAGAAGTTCCCCATAACCCTTTATTAATAGAGTATTTTGCTTTTTCCCAAGGATAATCAACTCCATTTTCTTTTAAATAGGCGATTTCTACTTCCCTTGCCAGTTTGTTGTCCCTAATAGGGGTTATGATTTCAATTTCAGGTGCTATGATCTGAAAAATCATATCAAAACGCACTTGGTCGTTACCTGCGCCTGTACTACCGTGAGCTATATATTTAGCTCCAATTTTTTTGGCGTGGTTCACAATTTCAATGGCTTGTACAATTCGCTCTGCACTTACAGAAAGTGGATACGTGTTATTCTTTAGGACGTTACCAAAAATTAGGTATTTGACCACTTTATCATAAAATATTTTAACAGCGTCTATAGACGTATAAGTTGACGCGCCTAGTTCCAGTGCTTTCTCTTCTATATTTTTAATTTCCTCAGAAGAAAATCCACCCGTATTTACGCTTACGGCATGTACTTCATAACCTTTTTCTTTGGATAAATATTTTGCGCAGTAAGAAGTGTCCAATCCTCCACTATATGCTAATACTAGTTTCATACTTATTATTTTTTCTTTTTTAAAAACAGGCTTTCCTTAATACTTTTTAATCGTTTAAAGGCCTTGCCATTAATAGATTCTTTTTCTTCAATTTCCTTTTTTGCTTTTGGGTCATGTAGCATTCCGGTACAAAGACACATCTTTTGTTCTGTGCGAGTTAAAATATCGAAGTTCTTACATGTTTGACAGCCTTTCCAAAACTCAGGGTCATCCGTTAATTCGGAAAATGTGACCGGTTTGTAACCTAGCTCGTAATTAATTTTCATTACGGCAAGCCCAGTGGTAATCCCGAATATTTTAGCATCTGGAAATTTTTTTTTGCTCAGTTCAAAAACTCGAGCTTTAATTTTTTTGGCTAGACCTTGCCCTCTGTAATCAGGGTGTACGATAAGTCCAGAGTTGGCAACAAATTTTTCATGTCCCCATACCTCTATATAACAAAATCCAGCAAAGGTATCACCGTCCAGTGCGATAATGGCATTCCCATTCGCCAATTTTTTTTGAATATATTCTGGTGTTCTTTTGGCAATACCGGTACCACGAACTTTTGCGGATTCCCCAATGGTATCGCAAATGATCTGGGCATATTTAAAATGTGATTCGTTAGCAACAACTAGTTTCATTGCTGTTAATGTTTAAAATGTAAAAAATAAGATTTTGCTTGTGCGGAAATGGACTCACCTAATTCCATAAATATTGTATACCCTTACGGGCGGCGACGGCGAGATGCGAACGGGAATAATGGAGCAAGAGCGCTCTCAAAAATCAAAATGTTCTTTTGTTCGTTCATTACATGGTAAAATTACAAATAATATTGATTTACCCTAATGGATAGAAAAATATTTACAAAAACTTCACTTTTTGTTACGAAGTACAATAATCTCGTAGAGAGCAAACCCGACCAAAGTGCAATATTCAATTGCCAAAAACCATAGGTTTTCCTTAAAGTCCAGTTGGGAATAGGCAAAATAACTCAATATAATAAGAGCGGACCAAACCAAGGCATATCTATACGGAGTGTAGATACTTAATAGTACTAAAAATATAACGTACCAAGGGTGTACTACAGATGACATTAAATAGTAAGCGGTCAATATAAACAGCATTGAGCTAAACAGACCTTTAATGTCTTTATTTTGTCTTAAGAAAGCTACGACCAGCACCATAAGTATGGAGATATAGGGTGTTATTTTTCCATAGGTCTTTATAAGCTCCCAAGGTTTAGCTTTAAAATTTATAGCAATTTGTTTTACCACATTATAGATACTGGCGTTGAATTCAAAGTTAGAAAACCAGAGTCCAATTGTTTTGGAATAGTTGGAAATGAATTCAGGTGAATAGAAAGGAAGAAAAAGTGTTAATGAGGCAAATAACAATATTACATAAAAT
>CBFIGW010000086.1:0-13280 GCA_965662155.1 Maribacter sp.
GCATCAACCACTTTCTTCTCTTTGTGTGCTCTTTGTTTTAGGTTTTCTGCCAAAACTTTCTTTGCAGAAGGGGTTGCCATAGTTGCTAAGCCTTGAGGAATTAGGAAGTTTCTTCCGTATCCGTTCTTAACATTTACTAAATCGTCTTTAAAACCTAAATTTTCTACGTCTGCCTTTAAAATTAGTTCCATGATTCTTTTCTTTTATTTTAATAAATCACCAACATATGGCATTAACGCTAAATGACGAGCTCTTTTAACCGCTTGTGCTACTTTTCTTTGATATTTCAAAGAAGTACCAGTAAGTCTTCTAGGTAATAATTTACCTTGCTCGTTTACCAACTTCATTAAAAAGTCCGCATCTTTATAATCTACATACTTAATGCCAGATTTTTTAAATCTACAATACTTCTTTTTGGTGTTTGTTTCAATGTTAAGAGGGGTAAGATACCTTATCTCCCCATCCTTTTTACCTTTTGCTTGTTGTTGTAATGTTGACATAATACTTAAGCTTTAGTAGTTTTGTTTCTTGTTCTTCTCTTTTCTGCCCACGCAATAGCATGTTTGTCCAGTTTAACGGTCAAAAATCTCATAACGCGTTCATCTCTTCTAAACTCCTGTTCGTATGGCATAACCACCTCACCGGTATTAGTAAATTCGAACAAGTGGTAAAAACCACTTTTCTTGTTTTGGATGGGATAAGCCAATTTTTTTAGGCCCCAATTTTCTTTGGATACCATTTTGGCTCCATTGTTAATTAAGAAATCCTCGAATTTCTTAACTGTTTCCTCTATCTGAACATCAGATAGAACGGGATTCAAAATGAAAACAGTTTCGTAATGGTTCATAATTATATTTTATTTAAGGAGTGCAAAAATATATAATTATTTACACTAATTACAAGAAAACGGAAAATTCTTCGTTATAGAGAGAAGAAATATTAAAATTGAATAAACCAAATCTTAAACCCATGTTCATCACCAATTACACAATTAACCGTGCATTGTTTACATCTTTTGTTGCAGTTCAACGCGTTTTTTCGGTAATTTGTCGATGATTTAACCCCACAAATCAGCCCTTATGAAACTAAGAAGTATTATCGTTGACGACTCGTCCATGCAAAGGATGGCCGTTGCAAAGCTGGTGAACAATCACCCTAACCTAGCTATGGTAGCCGAATATAGCAATGCTATAGAGGCTAAAAACGGCATCAAAAACAATGAAATTGATTTAATTTTCCTAGATGTTGAAATGCCTATTATTACCGGATTTGACCTACTCGAGTCCCTAGATAATAGTCCTCAGGTGATTTTAATCACAGGAAAACCTGATTACGCCCTTAAGGCTTTTGACTATGATGTAACAGATTATTTACACAAGCCAATTACCATGGCTCGTTTTGATGCTTCCGTTAAAAGAGCAGTTGCCAAATATGAGCAAATGAACAGGGTAACTGAAGATGAAGAGCATATATTTGTAAAGAGCAACCTTAAGAAAAGAAAGGTTATCTTGAACGACATCAAGTGGATAGAAGCTCTTGGCGACTATATAAAACTGGTTACGGATGAAGCTAACATTGTAATTTTATCAACAATGAAATCTTTTGAAAAGCAATTACCAGAAGATAAGTTTTTAAGAATTCATAAGTCTTATATTGTAAACTTGGAAAAAGTAGAGAAATTCAACAGTAAAAATGTTGAGGTTAGTGGACGATCTATTCCTTTAAGTAGAAATAAGAAAACGGAACTAGCCGAAGCACTTAGTAACGTATAATTTGCGTATGAGTTAATTTTACTTAGGATATAAGAAAACAAAAACCGCCTATGAGCGGTTTTTTGTTTTATATATGGTCTACATTGTAAATTACGCGCACACTCCTAAACATTGAAATAGCATTGAAAGACTTTTCTATTCTTTTAATATTTCGCTTATTTCTAGACAAGGAGTCCCTTTTATCTATTTTAACCAAGATATGTTTTAAATACTGGTTACGTATTCGTGAAACCGGCGGATATTCCGGTCCTAGTACAACACCTCCAAAATTATTTTTCAATGCTCCCGCAAACCAATCCGAAGCCTCATTAAGCACATTATAGTTTTTGTGTTTAAATGTGATTTTAATGATTCGGTTTATAGGTGGATATTTATATTGTTCCCTTTCGTATAACTGCTCTTTGTACATTTCTTCATAATCCCCCGTAGTTACTTGTTTTAATATTTGATGGTAGGGATTATAGCTCTGAATAATTACCTTGCCTCTCTTTTTTGTTCTACCCGCCCTACCGGATACTTGGGTCAATAATTGGTAACTTCTTTCATGGGCCCTGTAGTCCGGAAAATTTAAAAGGGTATCTGCCTGCATAACGCCTACCAAACTTACATTTCTAAAATCCAATCCCTTGGTCAGCATTTGTGTACCTATTAGAATATCCATATCCTGTTGTTCAAAAGCAGTGATAATTTTCTCATAAGCATGTTTTCCCCTAGTAGTGTCCAAATCCATTCTTCCTACCTTGACTTCTGGGAATAGTTTTTTCACCTCTTCTTCAATTTGCTGGGTACCAAAGCCTTTGGTGTCCAAATCCGAGCCGCCACAAGCCACACAACTTTCTGGCATTGCAGAATGATGACCGCAATAATGGCAACGCAATTGTTTTCTAAATTGATGATAGGTAAGGCTCACGTCACAATTAGGGCATTGGGGCGAATGTCCACAAGTTAAACACTCTAATATTGGTGCATAGCCTCTTCTATTTTGAAATAAAATAACTTGTTCCCCAGCATCCAGTGATTCTTGTATCTCCTCCATTAACCGCTCGGAAAAATGACCTTTCATTTTTCTTTTTCGTTGCGCCTCTTTGATGTCAACCAATTCCATATCTGGCATTAAAACATTACCAAAACGCCTATTTATTTCCGCATAGCCATACTTCCCCAAGTGCACGTTATAGTAGCTTTCTATACTTGGAGTTGCAGAGCCTAATAAAATATTGGCATCGTGAAGGTTGGCCAAAACAATAGCTGCATCCCTAGCATGATACCTAGGTGATGGGTCAAACTGTTTAAAAGATGATTCATGTTCCTCATCAACAATCAATAAACCTAAATTTTTATAGGGTAGAAATAAAGCTGATCGTGCCCCGATAACAATTTGGGCTTTAGGTCTTTCATTTAGCACATTGTTCCAAACCTCTAATCTTTCATGTACATTATATTTAGAATGATAAACCGCAATCTTTTCACCAAAATACTCTTGTAACCTAGTAATCAATTGGGTGGTTAACGCAATTTCGGGCAATAGATACAACACTTGTTTCCCTTCGGAAATACATGACTCGATCAACTTTACATAAACCTCCGTCTTTCCCGACGATGTAACTCCCTTTAAGAGCGTTACCTTTTTAGCTTCAAATGATTTTTCAATATCGTGTAGAGCCGTTACCTGATATTCATTCAATTCTTTAATGTTCGCACTATCACCGGAACCATCGTAATTTACCCTATCCGTTCTAATAACATATTCCTCTAATATCTCCTTATCAACTAATGCCTTAATAATGGCTTTTGAACTATTGCTAGCTTTTTCTAGGTCGGAAACCGAAATAGGCTTTTTAGTGGTTCCTACTAGTTGAAACAAGGCCAAGACCACCTGGCTTTGCTTTGGGGCATTAGTCAATGATTGTAATAATAGTTCCAGAGAATCATCGGAAGTATGGGAATCACCCAACCTTATATACTTTACAAGCTTTGGCTTATACTGCTCGTAAACTTCTTCTTTAAGATTAATAATATTTTTATCCAACAGTCGGTTAAGGATTGGCAGCACATTTTTACGGTCAACAATAGCCGCTACTTCATTTACCTTTAAAACCGCTTGATGCTGCAGTGCCTCGAACACCAAAAATTCGTCATCTTTGAGCGTTAATTCATCTACCACAGCATCATTATTTCTCAGCACCAAAGTTTCACTTTCCAGTAAAAAAGCAGACGGTAAAGCACTTCTAACCACCTCACCCAACGTACTCATATAATATTCAGCTATCCATTGCCAATGTTTTAACTGCAATACAGTAGCGATTGGGTGGCTATCTAATATTTGGTCTATTTCTTTTGCTTCATATGCCTCAGGAGCGATCTGGTGGACATTGAAAACCAATCCCGTATGTATTTTTGATTTACCGAAAGGTACCGCCACTCGCATACCTGGCTTAAGAATTTGTGCCTCTTCAAGGGTAATACGGTACGTAAATTGCTTTTCTAAAGGAATTGGCAATATGACATTGATGAAGTGTCCCATAACTTTATTTTCCTACCCGTATCCACGTTTGGGTACGATAGATAAATGCGAGGTACCCCCTAACCTTTAGTTCATTAGGATTCTCTGGATTTAACCATATCTTACAACGGAAAGTCATTGCTTGTTCAGGGTCAAAAAGTCTTTTACCTTTCCATTCCCCATCGCCCTTATGCTCTGCTGCGGTAATAATTTCCATTCCAATTACGGATTTATCCTTTAATTCCCCATCACACTTATTGCATTTTGCATTTTCTTTTCCCTTCTCAAGTATTTTCTCAACATAACCATACATGAGTCCATTTTTTTCGTAAATATTAATGATGCCTTTAGGTTTACCTGTGCGGTCATCTATTGTTTTCCACTTACCAAATATGGTTTGACTATATAATGAAAAAGAAAAAATACTAAAAAAAAGAACTAAGGCAATACGCTTTATGTCTGTCATTATTTTTTGGTGATTTTACGTAGGGAATTCAAAGAGGCATTCAACTCAAACCCAAGTAGCAATATATTAGAATTTAGCCAGATGTATACCATTAGAATCAATAAACCTCCCAAAGCGCCATATAATTCGTTATATCTAGCAAATTTTTCAACATAAATACCAAAAAGATAAGAGGTAAGCAAGAATAGGATTGTTGTCATTAAAGCGCCTATGGAAAAGAATTTGGCCTGTTTGCCCTCTCTTGTACCAAAGTAATATAATATAGCGGTAGTAAAATAAGATAAAATAATAAAGAACAATACTTTGGCAATTTGAACGCCGATTACCTCATCTTCCCCTAATACATATCCTCCTTGTCTTGCTGCAAATTCCGTTAGATACCCCAACACATAGAATTCAAAATAAATAAAAGCAACAAACCCCACTATAATTAATATGGCAAGGATAAGACCTACCATTAAGGCAAATAGGTATTGTCTAAAAAAATTCCTTGTTAATTCTATATGGTAAGAAGTTTCAAAACCACCAAAAATTGCGTTTACACCATTAGCAACCAAAAAGATTGAAATAAGAAATGCCGATGATAATAAACCTCCCCTTTTCTGATCCTTTATTTGCTGAAAAACCTCACCAAAATAATCACCGGTAGCGTTGGGTAAAAATGATTCTAAAAACAATTGAAATTGAACTTCAAAGTCTGCATTTTGTATGCTGATGTAGTCCACCAAAAACGGCACTAACGTTACCATAAAAATAAGTAACGGAAAAAGCGCCATAAACAAACTAAAAGATATGGCACTGGCTCTAGTTGAAAGCGTGCCTTTAAATATCCCTAAAACATACATTTCTGTTAAGTCATAAGAGGACAAGCCTTCAAAACCTGGCAGTTTTATGTTTTTTAACAGTTTTAACGCCCATTTAAGAATAGGTATCTTTTCTAGTTTTTTTTCAATCTCAACAGACATTACACTGCTTTTAGACTTAGATCCATATTATACACCGAATGCGTTAATGCTCCGGAAGAAATGTAATCCACACCGCATTCTGCATATTTTCGTATGGTCTCTTCATTTATACCTCCAGAAGACTCTGTTAAACAGGTGTCTCCAATTAATTGAACGGCTTTTCGGGTATCATCATAGTTAAAGTTGTCAATTAAAATTCGGTATACACCATCTATTTTTAATATTTCTTTTATTTCATTTAAGTTCCTGGCCTCAACAATTATTTTAAGATCTCTACCGGTTTCTTTTAAATAATCCTTTGTCTTTTCTATGGCCTTTATAACGCCTCCAGCAAAATCTATATGGTTATCCTTTAGCATAATCATATCATACAGGGCAAACCTATGGTTCTCGCCACCTCCAATTTTAACAGCCCATTTCTCCAAAGCCCTAATACCTGGTGTGGTCTTTCTCGTATCCAATATTTTTGTTTCCGTACCTTCCAAAAGACCTACAAAAAAGCTGGTCTTTGTAGCAATAGCACTCATACGTTGCATAGCGTTCAAAACCAAGCGTTCTGCCATTAGTATACTTTGTGAACGTCCTTCTACATAAAATACGATATCACCATATTTAACCTTTGCCCCGTCCTCTAAGATTTCCGTTATCACCAAATCCTTATCTACATATTCAAACACCTTTTTAGCGAATTCAACACCAGCTATTATACCATCATCTTTTACCAATAACTTAGCTTTACCTTTTGCCTCCTTTGGAATACATGCCAAAGAACTATGGTCACCATCACCAACATCCTCCCTGATAGCATTTGCTATTATACCTTTAATCTCTACTTCAAATTGTTTCTTAGTAATCATATGATAATCTTGATGTATGCTAAAATACGAATCCATTTTGGGAATTTGCTTTACTTTTGAAATATGACCATAAAGTTATTAGCTATAGGAAAAACAGATAGTTCTCATTTACAAGAACTTATAGAAGAATACAAAAAACGACTTAATTTCTATATTAAATTTGAAATTGATTTAATACCAGATTTAAAAAAAACCAAGAATCTTAGCGAAGAACAACAAAAGAAAAAGGAAGGCGAACTAATTATAAATAAACTATCCGCTACGGATGTATTGATAGTATTTGATGAAAAAGGGAAACAGTATACTTCTGTAGAATTTTCTCAATACCTACAAAAGAAAATGAATTCTGGTATAAAACAGTTGGTTTTCGTTATAGGTGGACCTTACGGATTTAGTGATGCGATTTATGCTAAAGCCTCTGGAAAGATTAGTCTTTCCAAAATGACATTTTCGCATCAAATGGTTCGTCTATTTATAACCGAGCAGATTTATAGGGGCTTTACAATTCTAAAAAACGAACCTTACCACCATAGATAGCGAAGGGATTAGTCTTAGTACAACACCCTAAACTTAATTGTATTCTCAACCTTTTTAAGGTCTTTGATAACCTCTTTATTATACTCTTTATCTAAATCTGTTATTACATAGCCCACCTCATTATCCGTAGATAAATATTGACTAGATATGTTTAGCTCATATTTTGCTAACACCTTATTTATCTTGGCCATAATACCTGGTACATTTCTATGGATATGCAAGAACCTATGAACATTTTTTTGCTTTGGAAGTCGGATATTTGGGAAATTCACGGCATCTACCGTATTTCCAGAGTTTATATAATCCATTATTTTATTTGGCACAAAATCAGCTATATCTCTTTGGGCTTCCTCTGTACTACCACCCACATGTGGCGTAAGAATTACATTTGAAAAACCTTGTAACTTAGTCTCAAACTCACCATTACTGCGTGGTTCTTCTGGATATACATCAATAGCTGCGCCTCCAATTTGACCTGATTCTAGTGCATTGGCCAAGGCATCTATATCCACCACAAAACCTCTAGAAAGATTTATAAGCATGGCTCCCTTTTTCATTTGGTTAATTTCGCGCTCGCCTATAAAATTCTTATTTGCCTTGTTGTCATCTACGTGTAAAGTAACCACATCAGAAATATTTAATAAATCTTCCAGTGTATTACATTTAACCGCATTACCTAAAGCAAGTTTATCATCTACATCATAATAATAAACACGCATACCAATTGCTTCCGCCAATACGGAAAGTTGCTTGCCAATATTACCATATCCAATGATTCCCAAATTTTTTCCGCGAACTTCCCTAGACCCAGCAGCAGTTTTTTGCCATTGACCGTCATGTATCTCACTACTCCTAGCGAACACACTTCTCATAAGCATGATTATCTCTCCAATGGCCAATTCTACAACGGAACGTGTATTACTGTATGGTGCATTGAATACCACAACACCTTTATTCTTGGCGTATTCCAAATCTATCTGGGTTGTACCTATACAAAAAGCTCCAACTACAAGTAATTTTTCAGCAGCATCCAACACTTTTTGGGTAACCTGAGTCTTGGATCGTATACCTAAAACATGTACGTTCTTTATCTTCTCGATAAGTTCTTCTTCTGGCAAACTATGCTTTATAAGTTCTACGGAAAAACCATCTTCCGATAAGTTTTCAAAGGCAGCGGTGTGCACATTTTCTAATAAAAGGACCTTAATCCTATTTTTTGGGTACGAGACTTTTCTTGGCAAATCGTTCACAAATAAAAATTCATCTAAACTTGGTGTAACAAAATCCGCATTGTCTGCGGCCTTTTCTCTATGCACGTTTTCTGTATAAGCAAAAAACTTGTCCGCTATACCGGCTTCGCGCATTACATAATCACTATAGCCATCCCCTATAACCTGTACCTCACCTTCCAAATCCATATCCTTAAGGCACTGTATCTTTCCGTTATGTTGGGATAGCACGTTATTCTCATCAAAACCAACTATATTACCTTCATCATCAAATTTAAAGGTATTGGCAAATACCCGGTTTGATGGTATTTTATATTCCTCTACTATTGGATCAATAAATTCTTTAAAACCACATGAGATAACATAAATATCATCTGCAAATTCATGGAAAAAATCTTTATTGGCAGCAATGGATTTCGATATTTTTTGTTTTAACTCACTTATCAATTTATCCAAATCATCTTTATGGGCATTAAGTAACTTAATACGACGTTCCAAAGATTCTGTAAACGAAATATCCCCATCAATACCAAGGTTGGTAATATGCTGAATTTCCCGTATAATTTCTTCTTTATCGGATTTGCCTTCAAGAGTCATTTCAGCAAGTACATCCAATGCCTCTACCCTAGTTAAGGTACTGTCAAAATCAAATACATATTTTCTACTTGCGGCTATCATGAAATTCCAATATTGGATTATTGTTAATTGATATAAAAATAAGTGGCAAAAATATAAATTATATCGTACTTAACACATGGATAAAAAGAAATAAAACAAAAAGACCGGTATTGATTAAAAATCAAAAAATATAGGATGAATTGTATTACAAAAATTTCAGGATAGCCTCTGAAAAAGCTTCAGTTTTGTAAGTACCATTGTGATCTCCTGGCACAATAACCAATTTTCCCCTTTTAAATATTTTTTGCAATTGTTTTGGATCTCCATTATCCAAATCCTCATCACCGGCAATAACCAAAATTTTAGATCTAACAGACTTTAGCTCCGATATACTGGTTACGGGTTGATATTTTTGTTGTAAATGTAAAGAACGTAGGTCTACGTTTATAGATTTGGCATATGCTACCGCTCCTTTTGTCTCCTGGGTAATTTCTCCTGCAAATGCCTTCATAAACATAATTCTTCTATCCCAATCTGGATTTGTGAAGTCTATACCCATACCACCTAAAACCGCTTTGTATATTCTTTTATCGGTAGTCAACAACTTGGCCAAAACAATACTTCCCCTAGAATATCCTACGGCATAATAATTTTTGGTATTCAAATGACTCATTAACAATTGTAAATCTTTAACCTCAGCATCGTTTTGATAAGCCTCTTCATTTTGGGGCTTACCAGATGTGCCATTACCTCTTAAATCCGGAACTATTACACGATACCCTTTGTCCAAAAGCTGTTCTTTAAGAATGGTATTGTCCCATGACTTACGAGAATTAATAAAAGCATGTATCAATAGCACTGGCTTACCAAATCCTTCGTCAGTATATGAAATCTCTACTCCATCATGAGATTTAAAAAAATTACTTTGCGCATGAACAAGAGAAGTCAAGCAAACAAGTATACAAATGGGAATATATTTTTTAATGATCATTCTGATTGTTTATGTGTAATGCATATAGGCCAACCCAGTTAGCACTGCCAAACCAAAGCTTAATAACGTACCTATTAAAATATACTCGGTAAGTTTTCTATTATTACTCTCTTTTAAATCGTTGAATCTAAAAACAGATTTTGCGGTAATCAACAAACCAATGGCATCCCATCTCCCCGCAAGAATAAAGATTAATACAAACAATCTTTCTATGATTCCTATGTACTTACCTGCATTTGGCAATGATTTGTGGTCGGTATTTATCTGGTTGGACATTGGCCCCAATAACTTACCTATGATTACAGCGGATGGGAATGACACAAATACTACCGCTAATACCATTGGCCAGTTGACATCTTGAAAAAGCTCAATAATATGTCCCGGCAATTCTTTGTAAAAACTACATAAGTAAATAAGAATTATGTGGAGTAATTGGTCAATAAAAAAAGGAATGCTTTTGTTTTTAAAAAATGGATTTACATAAAGTTTTCCCATATCTATGAATAAATGCCCGATAGTAAGTAGTAAGGCTATATTCCAATACCCAATATCCCACAACAATAGCATGTATAATGTAAAATGAAGCAAGACATGCACATACAAAAATTTGGATTTAATTTTATTTGCCTCTTTATGTATTACCCATCTATTGGGTTGCAGCATAAAATCACCGATTAAATGGGCCAATAAGAGCTTAATAAAAACTAACATAAATTAAATTTCCTTATTTATTTCTGCATAGTATTCCAATACATCTGTCAACAAATCCATACGTGCTCTTTTTAGACGTTGGCTTACAGCAGACTGTTTAATCCCTAATTTTTGTGCTATTTCTTTTTGAGAAGCGTCGGGGTTGTCCAAAACCATAGACACTATTTCTGCAGACACTACGCTCCAGTTATCCATAAAATCCAATGCCAGCCTTAACATAAGGTTTAAGGTGCGGTCATAAGCATTCTTTCCTGTAGCAATACTTAGATTCACCTTATTTTCTTTAATATACTCCAATTGACGTCCTGAACGTTGATAAGCAGGCCCGTTAGATTCACTTACCCCTGAACCCATATAAGTTTCCAGGCCTATTCCTATTGCCATGCGAACATCAATGTTTTTAATGGATTTTAGCAAGGCCTTTATTTGAACGGCAACCAATAAAGCATTGGTTTGGTTCACCTTTAATTGAAATTCATCTCCACGATATATTTCCCAGTTCATGGGAGAAGGACCAAAACGTGTAAAATAATCTTTGAGTGTAGGAATCCATTCAGAGGAAGGGTGCTCCACTGAGTTAATAATATCTCCTGTAATAATTGCAATCATAAATATTAACTAAAACGCTAATATAATAAAAAATAAGCTAATTTGATAATATTTGCGTTTATTAATGAAATAGCTTATCTAAAACCATCTTCTGGTTTTGGACAAATATTGATTATACTCCTTGCCAAATTTTTCACCCAATACCCGCTCTTCAGGTCCTATTTGAAATCGATTCATATACCCCACAAAACCAGCAACAATAAGCGTATTAAATGCATTCCCCAAATAAATACCAAACGCCAACAATAACAACATCATTGACAAATACATAGGATTTCTAGTGAATTGATAGATACCATTGGTTACTAAATTTGAAGTTTTGATTGGATGTACCGGATCAACAGTTGTCTTATTCCTATAAAATTGAACTAAGGCAACAATCACAACCACGACGGCCAAAAAAATTAAAAATTTAACCATAATGTCCCTTCCAAAAAAGTCAAAAAAGCCAAAAGGCAAATACATACCTACGAGGTACATGATAACACCAAACAAAAAAAATATGACAGCAGGGGGTAATTTTAATTCCATTTTATAAAATTAGTATTTTTGACATTCTTGAATTAAAAAGAAAGAAATTATTTAAAATGGAATTGGTATTTGCCACACACAACCAGAACAAATTAAGGGAAGTGCAGAAATTGTTACCGGCAGGTATCACTTTGTTGTCCCTAAAAGATATTGGTTGTCTTGAAGATATTCCTGAAACAGCTACAACTTTAGAGGGCAACGCAAAACTAAAGGCGGACCACGTTACCAAAAACTATGAAATACCATGTTTTGCAGATGATACAGGGTTACTTGTAAATGCCCTAAATGGTGAACCAGGTGTCTATTCTGCACGTTACGCAAGTGAGAAAAGCGATGCTAATGCCAATATGGATAAGCTTTTGCTCAATCTAAAACAACATAAGGATAGAACTGCACATTTTAGCACCATAATTGCCTTAAACCTTAATAATGATGATGAAACTATTTTCTATAACGGCTCTGTACAGGGTGTCATCATTAAAGAAAAACGAGGAACGCAAGGTTTTGGTTATGACCCTATATTTGTACCTGAAGGATACAATGAAACCTTTGCAGAATTATCCATAGAAATAAAAAATAAAATTAGTCATAGAGGAAAAGCCTTTATGAAACTTATTCACCATTTAAAAAATATACATGTTACAGGATAAGCAAAATACAGATATGGTAGAAGTATCTGTGGCATCTGAACGGGCAGAAGCTATTGGCGGGGTGCTAATAGCTTTTTTCGCTGCTTTAATGGCAATCTCACAAATGGTAAATGGCGAATTAGAGGAAGAAATGATGATTGCACATAACAAGGTCGTGAATTACTCTAGCTGGTACCAATCTAAAAGTATTAAAGAAAGTTTAAAGGAAAGTGAACTAAATTATTTAACTACATTATTGGAAACGGGTTCGGTTTCGGGTGACAATTTAGAGAACATTGAATCTAAAATTAGTGCGGTCAATCAACAAGTAGCTAAGTACCAAGCCGAAAAAACAGAAATTCTTTTAGGTTCTGCCAAAGTGGGCAAATCAGAATGGGTACAAGATTTGGATGGAGAAATGGGAAAAATTATCGGAATTAAGGAATGGGAGCAATTAACAGATGAATATGATATTGCCACCAAGCAGTTTGATCTAGGTATGCTTTTCTTTCAGATAAGTATTGTCTTAGGTGCTGTTTGTATCATTATTTATGACAATCCTAAACTTCAAAAAACATTTATAGGCGTCATGATTATCTCTGGAATTATAGGTATAATCATGTCATGCTATGGCTACAGTTTAGCTCCTTAAAACCAACTTTACCTGTAATTATTCCATCTCATTAATTAGCAGTACCTTTGCCGCTTTATTAAACGCCGCTGGTATAGCATGTGTTGCAATGGGCATAATTAGGTTATATACGATAATCGCTCTAAGCAACATTCTTATTTGCGATTAAGTATAACATAATTATGACAAAGTTTGAAGCTCTAGGACTAGAAAAGTCCTTATTAGATGCTA
>CBFIGW010000087.1:0-13251 GCA_965662155.1 Maribacter sp.
CTACTACTATAGATGTGATTTTGGAGATAAGGCTTTTCATGGATGCCTGTAGTTTTGTCTTCTCCAAGAGCTTTGAAACACCTTTACTTACATATCTTGAAATAAATATGGAAGCGGTAAACACTACAAGAGCAAGAAAAATGTTCGGGAGGTTTAAAATGAGTGTATCAAACCAAGAAATTAATTTCTCGATCATTTTATTCCAGGCATTCGTAAATTGTTCTTTCATTTTAATTGGTAAGGATTATAAGTAAGGATATGGTCAATTAAAATTCAAAACCATATTATATGGCAATTAAATATTGGTCATACTCATCTGAAATTCTAGTAATCAACCAAAATCCTACCTTTTAAATTAAGGTACATACAAATGTATTTACCAATCCAAAAATAATTTTGCTGTATCGGGTTGATCCTTAACCTAAATGACATTCTTATATCCGAACCTATTTAATTCATACAACTGCATTAAGGATTGGCTCACTAAATAAACGTGTTTAAATTGCCGATATCACGTGTTACCCTTTCATAGCATTTATTAATGGTATAGATTTGAATAGGTTTAACAAATAGGTTTTAAAATTGATATTTTAACAGATTTATATGAAAACAACTCCAGCTTTAATATGTATCCCGGACATTAGCGGATTTACAGAGTTTATGAGCGAAACCAATTTTGACCTTAGCTCCAAAGTCATACCGACATTGCTCAACAATATTATTTACTCCAATGAAATTGGTTTAAAAGTTTCTGAAATTGAAGGAGATGCCATCCTATTTTATAAAACAGGTAAAATGCCTCCGCTCACTGATTTAATAAATCAATGTGTCTATTTCTATAATGAATTTTATAAACAGTTAGAATTGCTAAAAGAGAAAAACAACTCCTATGAAGCCGCTTCTACCATACCCGAGGTATTGGGGCTCAAGATTATATTGCATTACGGTGAGGAGGTTGCACTGACCAAAATGGGAAACAGAATCAAATTATTTGGAGAGGATATCATAATTGCCCATCGGTTGTTGAAGAACAAAATAAGAATGGATGAATATCTATTATTGAGCGAGGGCCTTACTAATTATTATAAGGCAAACCAGCTAGATGATAAATTTGATTGGGGAACCTTAAAACAAAATTTCACGGAATATGATCATGTTGGTAAAATAAAGTACCACTACATTAATTTGAAACCACTACAGGAAATAGGGTAGTTTATTTTTAAGCCCAAACTTCAAATTTCAAACGGGTCAATATATTATTTTATAGAGCCAAATTGTACTTCCCATGTTCAGTAATTTTGATTGGAAATTAATAAGAACAAATAATAAAAGTATAATTATGAGTTATTTAGATATAAAGACAAAGAATGTGAAACCAGTAGTAGATGAGCTCAACATTTTGTTGGCCAATTACAATATTTACTACCAAAATCTTAGAGGTTTTCATTGGAACGTGGTCGGAAAGAATTTTTTTGATCTTCACGAAAAATTTGAGGAATTATATACAGATGCCAGAATAAAGATAGATGAAATTGCGGAACGCATCTTAACGTTAAGATACCATCCAGAAAGTAGGTTTTCAGAATATGCCAAACAAGCAGTAGTAGAGGAGAAAGCATCACTTATAACTGATAAAGAAATGGTAGGCAATGTATTGGATAATCATGAAGAAATTCTAAAACAAATGTCCAAAGTGGTGGAAAAGGCAGAAGATGCGGGAGATGAAGGTACAATTGATATGATGGGCGGTTATATTGGAAGTCTTGAAAAGGTAAGTTGGATGTTGGATGCCTGGACTAAGGATTCCCAAAAATAATAGAATATTTCAGGATAAAAAAGGCCCTTATTAAGGGTCTTTTTTTGTTGCATGATATGTCTTTTATTTCATATGATCTTAATTTAATTTTGTAACGTATATTATGTTAAAATATGCACTATATTAGGTGACGGATTTTTTTATCGAAAATATTTCACATAACATCGAGAAATCAAATATGATTAAAATACAGGTAACTGCAAATACTACCGAAGGAACGGTTAGGCAAATTCAAAATCATATAGGCGGGGAAATATTACAAAGATGGGGGGAATATACTTTAAATGTAAATAACGACCATGCAACAGGTAGTATACGCTTTATCACTTTTGATTGGGGTGTTAGTTTGTTGGAATATGATATTACTTTTCATGATAATGTTACCCTAATAATGGATACATCAATGTATAATCCAATCCACTTTACCTATTGTCTAGAAGGCTATTGTAAACATAGGTTTGGCAATCAACCACATGGTGATATACGTACTTTGGAACAGTTTCAGTCAGTGATAATAACCAGTAAGGACGATGGTTTTAACTACGGTTATTTTGATAAAGGTGTAAAATTGGCCATAAATGTTGTCCAGATTACCCGTAAAAAATTCTTAAAGAAAAGACTTAATGGCGTAGAATCTTTAAATGCAAAACTCTATAATGTTTTTATGGATGCCGATCATGAAAATCGCTTCTCTTTTTATGGGTCATATAATTTAAAATTGGCAAATAAAATTGCGGCTTTAAGGAAAATACCAGCTAAAAATGGCATGATTCGTATTATGCGTATAGAAGGTATGGTGTATGAAATTTTGGCCATGCACATTAACCAACATGAAAGGGAAAGGAAAAATACGCTGCCTCAAACTTCATTACTACGTAGAGAACTAAATATTATAAGAAATCTGGCTAAAAAAATAACCAAGAATGTATCGGTAGATTACACCTTGGAAAAATTGGCCCAAGAATCTGGTTTGTCCCAGGCAAAATTACAGGAAGGGTTTAAGCTTTTATACACTAGAACGGTTACGGAATATATTCGCCACGTTAGGTTGGAGAAAGCTAGGGATTATTTAAGTACAACGGATATGAACATATCCCAAGTAGTGTACTCCATAGGTTTTAGCAGTAGAAGTTACTTCTCTAAAATCTTTAAGAATAAGTATAACATTAGCCCAAGTGAGTTTCATAACAATGTGAAGCGACCAATGGAGACGAAAGGAGTTTAAATTTTTACCTTAAAATTTTCTTTATTAAATAAAGAATACCGTACTTTTTTACAGCAGAAAGTATGGTATTTACCCAACTAACGGGACTCAAGTCTTCACGTACGTTTTCCTTAAGGCCTTTTAATTCTTCCAAAGCAATTTTACGCTCAAGATCTAGCTTTTTTAATTCAAATTCTACTTCTTCAAAGTTCTTGTACATCTATAATTAATTAAAAAATTTTAGGGACATTTTCTTTACGACTACGTTATCTATCTTTCTTCGAATTCTGTACAAAATGGCAACAACAATAAAGAAAATAGAACCAATAAGTAAACAAGCAAGTATGGTGCTTTCTAACAGCTCACTTAGATAAATAGTTCCGGCAACCGTTAAAAAAAGTAAGCCTAAAAAAGCTAAACTACCCAGAATGGCCATTTTACAGAACATTCCGGTAGTTGTTGCTATTTGATGAAAGACCTTTAATTTATAGTATTCTTGGGTCTTTGTATAAAATTGCTCACCTGCGTCAACCGCTTTATTAGAAGTTTCATTAAGAGATTGTATAACACTCATTTATGAACTTTTTTGTAATTTTTTATTCTTTGCTTTTAATTCCCTCAATTTTTTTTCAAGAGTCGTAATAACGTCCTCAGTTTTGTAGCTTACATCAGAAACCAAAGATTCTACTCTAGTATCCAGAGTATCTTTTTCTGAAGCAATAGTGTGTGCTACCCTATCTTTTAAATCAACAGCATTGGCGGCTAGGCTATCTTTTGTTTCTGCGGCTTTATCCGCAATCATTCTTCTTGTATTCTCACCCTTGTCCGGTGCATATAATATTCCTAAAGCAGCACCAATTGCTGATCCTGCTATTACGGCTAAAAGTGTATTTCCATTATTACTCATATATATTGTTTTTAATATTTTAGCATGATGGCTATCATCATTCGCACTACAAAGTTGACGATATATTATTGGTCTTCTTAGCTCAAATACACTAAATATTAACGGCAATGCGCAAAATGCAAAAGGGTTAATAATTTAGGGGAACGCATTAAGAAGGTAACCTGATTGACCGTAATTTTACCACCACTAAATAGATACATATGTCACATATAACTTCAAAAAATCCATATACCGGAAATGTCATAGAAACATATGAATTAGATGACAATTCATCTATATCAGAAAAAGTAAAGGCTTCCAAGAACGTCGAGATAGAATGGCAAAATACGTCCATAAAAGAACGGTGTAGATTATTGGTCAAGGTAGCTGGTTTATTGTTGGATAGAAAAGAGCAATATGGTGAACTAATGACCAAAGAAATGGGTAAGCCCATTTTGCAGAGTATATCTGAAATAGAGAAATGTGCTTGGGCGTGTGATTTTTATGCCGTAAATGCAGAGCAATTTTTATCGGATGCTATAATTGATACCGATGCTGAAGAAAGCTTTATAAGTTACGATCCATTAGGTTGTATTTTGGCAATTATGCCTTGGAACTATCCTTTTTGGCAGGTGATACGCTTTGCAGCCCCAACATTGACAGCGGGTAACACAGCCATCTTAAAACATGCCAAAAATGTTCCTGGATGTGCACAAGCACTGGAACAACTTTTTTTAGACGCAGGTTATCCCAAAGGCTGTTTCCAAAATATATTGACCAATCATAAAGAGATAGAACATTTAATTGCCAATGACCATATTAAGGCGGTTACACTTACGGGAAGTGAAAAAGCAGGTAAGGGTATTGCCAAAGTGGCTGGTGCACAGTTAAAGAAAACGGTCTTAGAGTTGGGCGGAAACAATGCATGTGTTGTTTTTGATGATGCCAATTTAGATGAACATATAGATACCATGGTAAAGGCCAGAATGCAAAACACGGGTCAAAGTTGTATTGCAGCGAAACGATTTATTGTTTGTGCCGATATATACAATGAATTTTTGGAGCGGTTCACCAATCGGGTAAAGGACTTAGGCGTTGGGGATCCTATGCATAAGGGAACTTTTATTGGAGTTATGGCAAGGCAAGATCTTGCCAATGATCTAAAAGAACAGGTAGATAAATCAATTGAAAAGGGAGCCAAGGTGATATTAGGTAATGAAAATAACAAAGCTTTTTTTGCACCAACTATTTTGGTGGATGTTACACCCGATATGCCCGTATTTAAAGAGGAAACCTTTGGGCCAGTAGCGGCCATTATCAAAGCGGACAATAGTGACCATGCTATAGAATTGGCAACAAACTCACGTTTTGGTTTGGGTACCATGCTCTTTACTAAAGATACAGAAGGGGCAAAAAAACGTATTTCTAAAATTCCGGATGGGGCCTTTTTTATAAATGATATGGTAAAGTCCGATCCAAGACTGCCTTTTGGGGGAACAAAAGCCTCGGGTTATGGGCGTGAACTTTCTAGAGAAGGCATTTTGGAGTTTGTAAATGTTAAAACAGTATATATAAAAAATTAAAGAAATGAAACAAGGAGAAGAAGATACCAAATTTGTGAAGGATCCCGAAAATGAAACAGAAAAGTTCATCCTTCAAAAAAACACGAAAACCAAGACTGTTACGGCCATTATTATAGGTGTTTTAGTAGTCATAATAATAGCAATAGTCCTAAGCGGCTATCAGTTCTAATCGGTTTAAAAACACTTTTAACTTATACTAATTATATGATATACCTTGCTAGGGTCAACAAACTTATTTCTTTAAACAAAGGATGTATTCTTTTATGTATTACTTTTTTATTATTTGCCTCTTGTGCTACCTATAAAGAGCAAATACATGTAGACATCGCTGATGTTACCACAGAAAAAATACCTAGTTATACTTTTTTTATTGCTGGCGGATATGGAAATAAACTTGATGATTCTAATAGTGAATTATTAAAAAGGTTCAAAAGCCATTTGGAAAAAGCCAGCTCTCAAAGTACCGTGATTTTTACCGGAGACAACATTTCTACAGATTTGGGTGCTTGGGAAAAGGATAGTACCTATATAAATAAACATTTGGAACTGGTAGCGAACTATAAAGGGGAAACTATTTTTCTTCCTGGAAACAATGAGTGGAAGAGCTTTGAGTTGGATAAAATGGAGAGAGTAGAAGACTACCTTAAAGATATTGATCGGGAAGGCGTTGCCATTTTCCCGGATAATGGCTGCCCTTTGGAACATAAGGTTATCAATGACGATTTAGATTTAATACTTATTGATTCTAAATGGTTTGTTGCCAATTGGTCCAGATTAGAAGATATCAACAGAAAATGCACCGATATAGTTACCCGTAGAAGATTTATGGAAGAATTAGAGGGTTATATTAATGACGGTCAAGGAAAGAATATCGTTATTGCTATGCACCATCCAGTTTTTAGTAATGGAGTTTATAATGGCGCAAGGACCTTAAAGAAGCATATAACACCTTTACCGGTCCTTGGCACCCTTAAAAATGAGGTAATGGATTTAGGTGCGTTTAATCCAGAGCATTTAAACTCCCGAAGGTATAATTACCTTAGAATTGCGGTAAGTGCACTGGCACAGGCCAATGATAGAATAACACTTTTATCCGGTCATGAGGAAAGTTTACAATTATTATCTGGTGGTGGAATCCATCAAGTCATTAGTGGTTCTCTAGGTATTGCTAGCGCTACTAAAATCAATAAAAATAGAATTACTTCTATAGGGGGCTCCATGGATTATGAAGGGGAATACACGCATGGTGCCCGGGGTTTTGCACGGTTGGATTTTTATGAGGACGGAAGCTCGAAAGTTTCTTTCATCACGGAAAATGATTTGAACAAGGAAACCTCATTTGATGTGTTATCACCAAAAGAAACTGCTAAGGAATTTACCAATTTTGACACCTTGGTTACAGCATCAAAAACAACCAAAATCTTAGAAAATTCAAAAGACTATGAAAAAAGCGGATTTTATAGGTTTTTGTGGGGGGAACGCTACCGATCTTATTTTGGGGAATCGGTTACAGCCCCAATTGTAAAATTAGATACCCTTTATGGTGGCTTGCATGTGGTTAAGGAAGGTGGAGGTCATCAATCATTTTCTCTGCGTTTAGAGGATAACCAAGGCAGGCAGTATGCTATGCGCTCCTTACGTAAAAGTGCCTTGAAATTTTTAAAATTTAAACTCCCGGGAATATCCTATAACACTGAAGATTATAGGGACACATGGGCAGAAGAGGTAATTTCCGATTTCTTTACGACCGCTCATCCATATATGCAATTGGTGATTAACCCTTTGGCCAAATCGGTAGACATCAATCATTCGGACAATGCCCTTTTTTATGTGCCCAAACAGGAGCAATTAGGCGAATATAATGCTGATTTTGGTGATGAGCTTTATTTTATAGAAAGAAGACCATCGGAGGAACAGTTCAACTATAAAGGATATCGAAGAACAATTACAGGGAATAACGGCAAGGTTACCGATTATGAGAGTACTACCGATATGCTTGAGAAAATAAAAAGTGATGAATCCTATACAATTGATCAACGTAATTTTATTAGGGCTAGGGTTTTTGATATGTTAATTGGTGATTGGGACAGGCATCAAGACCAATGGAGATGGATAGAGTATGAGACCCCTAATGGCGAAAAAGAATTTATGCCCGTACCAAGAGACCGTGATAATGCATTTCCACGGTTCGACGGTGCAGCTATGAAATTCATAAAGCTGTTTGTACCTAATACCAGAGGGTGGCAAACTTTTGATGAAGACATCGATAATGTTAAATGGCAAAATCTAGGTGGACATAAGTTAGATAGGGCCCTTCTAACAAAATATGGCCCTGATACTTGGGCAGAAGAGGCCAAGGTGATACAGGAAAACATGACTCGGAAATCTGTTGACGATGCGTTTTTAAGGTTACCTGTTGAGCTACAGGATGAAACCGCCACCTATATAAAACAAAACCTTATGAAGCGTCTTAAAACCTTGCCCCAGAAAGCAAGGGAATATGGGGAATATTTAAGTAGGGTCGTTGCCATAAGAGGCACGGAAAAGGATGATATTTTTAAAGTAGAAAAATTACCGAACGGGGAACTTACCGTTAATGTAAAAAGATTGTTGTCCGATGAGAAAAATGAGGAAATCTATAATCGTGTATTTAATGAGAAACAGACCAAAGAAATTTGGTTATATGGTCTCGGAGATGATGATATTTTTGAGGTAATAGGCGAATATACCTCGGCTATCAAAATTAAAATTATTGGTGGTTATGGAGAGGAAACTTATACTATTAGAAATAAAAATAAGGTAAAGGTTTTCGACTGGGAACATGAAAAAATACATTTTGATGAAGAAACACCCAATACACAGTCGAGCGATATTTATAAAACCAATACTTTTCATTGGCGTTATTTTAAACCCAATGCCAATATTTTGGTCCCAGCTATCGGTTTTAGGACAGATGACGGACTATTTCTTGGAGCGTCTAATACCTACACATTAAATGGTTTAAATGGTAATCCATTTAAACAAAAACATACCCTTAAGGCAAATTATTATTTTGATTTCAAGGCAACTGAGCTTCAGTACTCAGGCGTATTTGGTAATATAATCCCAAAATGGAATTTTGAGATAGATGGGTATTATGCAAGTGATCGCTACGCTAGAAACTTTTTTGGTATTGGTAATGAAACGGTCAATAATGAAGATGTATTGGGGCGAGATTATTATAGGGCTCGTTTACAGCAATTTAAGGCAAGTGCCGGTATCGCCTATTATACCTTGAGGTTAAAGGCACTTTTTGAAAGTTATAAGTTAACCGATAACCCACAACGATTGTTTACGACTTCAAATCTGGATTCCAATTTGTTTGAACATCAGAATTATGCAGGTATGGAACTTTCTGGTTACTACAGTAATGATGATGCCAAGGATTTTCCAACTAAATCAATTTACATAGGCTTACGTGCCGGTTACAAGTCTAACTTAAGTCTTAGTGAAAACAGCTTTGGATATGCTTCACTAAAATTAGGATACAATAGGAAACTAATTGCTACGGGTGCACTTGTTTTGGGAAGTACAGCGGAATATAAGACGGTTTCCAAATCCGATGATTTGTTCTTTTATAATATGCCGAGCATTGGTGGTGATAATGGACTAAGGGGTTATAGGGATGAGCGTTTTACTGGAAGATCCTATTTTTTTCATAGTACTGATTTAAAATTACGACTGAAACGTTATGTAACAGCGGTATCACCGGTTACGGTCGGGATGTACGGAGGTTTTGATTATGGTAGGGTGTGGCAAACCGGTGAAAGTTCAAATGTATGGCATACCTCACAAGGCGGTGGTTTTTGGGTTAGTAGCTTAAAGGCCTTGACATTTAATATCGGCTATTTTAATTCTAAAGAAGGAAACTTGGTCCAAGTAGGGTTTGGCTTGTCCATATAAGAGAAATGCCAATCTTTTCGAGAAAGACAACATAAACGTAAACGAAATGAAAACTATAGTAGAAAAGTCGGAAGTGTATGCCACCCAGAAACTGGGTAGCGATATGAATCCCAATTACTTATATCATAATTTAAGACACACTCAACGGGTCGTAAAAAGTGTACAGGAGCTCATTGGCGGTGAAAATGTTGACGCTAAAGATGCTGAAAAACTTTTGGTAGCAGCTTGGTTCCACGATTTAGGATATTTGGAATTACAAGAGGGGCACGAAGAGAAGAGCTGTGTAATGGCACGCGAATTTCTTGATAAAGAAGGTAGTGAAAAGAGTTTTATAGATGCAGTTTGTGCCTTGATAATGTCTACAAAAAGACACTACGAACCAAAAGATGAACTGGAAAAGATAATGCGCGATGCAGATGCCTCCCATTTTGCCAAAAAAAGTTTTGTACAAACTTCTGAACTTTTAAGGGAGGAGTTATCCTTGTTGGGAATAGCTAATTATACGGTCGATGAATGGCGAGAGCAGAATATAAAACTACTACGAATAGATCATAGGTTCTATACCGATTATGCTAAGGAAAATTGGCAAAGTAGAAAAGACAAGAACATTAGGCGCTTGGTAAAGGCCAAGAAAAAAAGTAAGAAACTGATAAAAAAGGAATCTTTAAAAGCTAAGTTCAAAGGAAATTTACCAGATAGGGGCATTCAAACATTGTATAGGGTAACGTTGCGCAATCATATTAAACTTAGTGATATAGCAGATACAAAGGCAAATATTTTGTTATCGGTTAATGCCATTATCATTTCTTTGGCCTTGGCCAACCTCATTCCAAAATTGGACAATCCCTCAAATGATTACTTGATCTACCCCACGTTTATATTCATTTTTTTTAGTGTCATTTCCATGATAATGTCCATTATGGCAACCAAGCCCAATGTAACTAGTGGAGAGTTTACGGAAGAGGATGTTCGTACCAAAAAAGTTAATCTGTTGTTCTTTGGCAATTTTCATAAGATGGAATTAAAACAATACCAATGGGCCATGCAAGAACTGATAAAGGACAAGGACTATATATACACTTCTTTAACTAAGGACCTTTATTTTTTGGGAATCGTATTGGAACGGAAATATAAGCTGCTTAGGTGGACATACACGGTATTCATGATCGGAATGGTACTTTCTGTAATCGTATTTGGTATTGCACTGAAATTTTTTGGGCCCGAACGAGTATTAAATTTGCCGGATTTGCCACAATAACCTAAATATAAAGGATTTGAAAAAAGTGAAGCAGAGTATATTGTTAATATGTGTTGTTATGGCATTCGGGTGCAATCCTACGGCGCATGGTCAAGTTCCGGAGGAGGTACAAATAGCTTTTAAGGGTAAATATCCCAAAGAGAATGATCCGGATTGGAGAAAAGATAAAAATGGAAATTTTGAATCTCATTTTAAAATCGATGGGGAGCATTACAGGGCAGATTTTACACCAGATGGCAAATGGGTAGAGACGGAGAATAACATTAAGAAAAAAGAGCTGCCTAAACCTATACAAAATATCATTAAACGGAAATATAAGGATTTAAAAATCGTGGAAATAGAACAAGTGGAACATCATCAAAAAGGGTTTTTCTACGATGTGGAATTTAAAATAGATGGCCATAAAAAAGATGTAGAATTCAATTCAGAAGGGGTAATACTAAATTGATTCAAAGTTGTAAAACAATGTTAAAACCAGGTATAAACTAAATTAAGAATACTTAGGGTGCCAAATAAGAATGATAATAGCATTAAAATTATAAGAACAATACGGATGATTTTATGGTTGAAGTGAATGTTGTTGAATATCATAGTTTGGTTTGCATATTACACTGTGTAAATATGATGGTTTACATTGGTTTTTTTTATGACTTAGATCATATTATTATCGGTATTTTATGAAACTTTCTAACTCTCTGACGGTTAGGTTTATTTCTAGACTACTAGTTAGTTTTAGGTGTGGTCCAAGATTAGTCTTTAATTAGAGAGTCGCGTACATTCAATTGTTACATTGAATCCCGTGTATATCGCCGGCCAAAAATTAACTTAATATGTTACAATTAAAGTTTACAATGCTTTTTTATATCTCATCAGGGCTTAAACCAAATAATAATCACCATAGGAAAGAGGCACGTCTACTTCAGAATTTTGAGGCATATGGCCAACTCCGTGTTTTAACAAAAACCCACCATTAGTACCTTCTTTAGCGATATACTCGTTTGTAGTAAGGGTCTCGATAATTTTTTCGGCCGCACCAAAATAGTTGCTTTTTAATTCACCGCTCACATATTCATTAAGCTCTAGAAGGGCAGATGCTATAATGGCACCTGCAGAGGAATCTCTAAGGGCATTGGGTATGTTAGGCGCATTAAAATCCCAGTACGGAATTTTGTCTTCGGGTAGATTGGGGTGATCTAATAAAAAGTTGGCGATCGCTATTGCTTGATCTAGATATTTTTTCTCTTTAGTGGCCCTGTACATGAGGGTATAACCATAAAGTCCCCATGCTTGGCCTCTTGCCCATGCCGATTCATCTGCATAACCTTGAGCTGTGCGTTTTGCTTTGATCTCACCGGTATTTTTATCATAATTTATTACATGATATGAGCTGTTATCTTCTCGAAAATGGTTTTTAAGCGTTGTATCGGCGTGTGTTATCGCAATATCATAATAGGTTTGATCACCACTATATTCACTTGCCCAAAAAAGGAGCTCTAAATTCATCATGTTGTCTATAATAACCAAAAAGCTATCATCAGAGGAGTCCCATGATTTTATACAACCAACGGTATCATTGAACCTAGTTATTAAAGATTTAGCACTATTCATTAAAATCTCGGCATGTTCGGGAGAAGGGTTTAACCGGTTTGCGTTCCCAAAACTGCAGAACATCATAAAGCCAAGATCGTGTGTAGACGTGTTATATTGTTCTTTTTCTAAATCACTCAACACACGGGTAATTTCTTTCTCAAAAGAGTTTTTGCCCAATACTTCATCTAAATAAATTAAAGTGCCTGGATAAAAGCCGCTACACCACCACTCAGAACCACTAGTTTCTAATTTGTCTTCTGTAGCATGATAAGTTTTAGGGTAGCGCCCATTTGGCAAATTCTCCATTAAAAGGGTATATTGAGAGGCTGCTCTTTGCAAGGTATTGTCAATTTTTGCTTCCAAGGTATCTGGTTGGGGCGAGCAGGAAAACAAAGAAATGGAAACTATTAGAAATAGGTATTTATAAAACTGTTTCATTGGTTGTGTTGTTTTGTTTCGGTTTTTCTGAGAAAGCACTTCTAAAATAGAAAAAATAAACCAAGGAAGGCAAAGAACAATAGGTTATAAATCTTTATACCGACTATAAAGTATGAATAACATATAATTAAAAATACCAAGAGACTGATAGGAGAACTTACGTTAAATTAAAAATGATCTAAATTGAACAAGCAAATTCTTTCTTAGATTTTCTAATGGCGATTTGTTTTAATGATATCCGAACACTTTTCCTACGTGGTATGGATTCACTTCTATTTCTGCAAATTATTTGTAATAAAAAAGCCTTTCAATTTCTTGAAAGGCTTATTTATTCTAGTAGCGGGAACTGGACTCGAACCAGTGACCTTCGGGTTATGAGCTCATTTTAAAACTCCCTGACCCCACTATTTATAGGCTGTAAACCGTATAATCATGTACGGTGAAATGTACGCTGATTAATAATTAATTAGATTCAAAGATGGTTAATAATGAGCACTTTAGCAATTAAATTATCTTTTTATTGGTGTAGATTCT
>CBFIGW010000088.1:0-13185 GCA_965662155.1 Maribacter sp.
AAACTATTATAAGTCCAAGAGCACAATTTGCTATCAAACCTGACTGGAAAAAAGATATTTTGTTTAGAATCGCAACCGGAATTTACCAACAACCTCCATTTTACAGGGAACTACGGGATAATCAAGGTATAGTCAACCCTAATGTAAAAGCGCAGAAATCTATTCACTTTGTAATAGGAAGCGAGTATAGTTTTCTCCTATGGGAAAGACCTTTTACATTAACAGGTGAAGCTTACTACAAAAATCTTACTAATGTCAACCCTTATACTTTAGAAGATGTGCGCATTAGATATGCCGCAACCAATAACACCAAAGCTTATGTGTATGGTGCGGAGATGCGGCTAAATGGAGCATTTGTGCCTGGTACTGACTCCTGGATTAGTTTAGGATATCTAAAAACAGAGGAAAGCATAAATGATAGGGGTTATATTTCTAGGCCTACGGACCAACGTTTTAAAATGGGCATTTTATTTCAAGACTACATTCCCGCAATACCCGACTTAAAAATGTATTTAAATCTTGTTTATAGTTCGGGGGTACCTGGTGGGTCACCAAGTTATGCGGATCCATACATTTTTCAGAATAGATTAAGAGATTATAAGCGTGCAGATTTAGGAATTTCATATATTTTTGTGAGTGAAGAAAAAACATTCGATAAAAATCATTGGTTGTACTCCTTTAAGGAACTAAGTCTTGGCTTTGAAATATTCAATCTTTTTAATAACCAAAACTCTATTACAAATACCTGGGTAAGGGATGTGGATAGCAAAAATGAATTTGCTGTTCCCAATTTTCTTACGTCAAGGGTATTGAACCTTAAACTCAGAATGCGACTTTAATAAAGCAAAATGTCAAGATTATTATTTATACTTACTTTACTGGTAACTATCCAACTCACAGCACAAAAGAATATATATGAGAGTTCTAAGTTTGATGAATTAAGTGCTGATCATAGCACTTTGGCTATTTTACCATTCTTGACCAATTTAGATTTAAAGGATAAGGCATCAAGCGAGGATATAAAATCCTTGGAGGAAAAGGAAGGATATGCCGTTCAGGATGCTTTGGAAACATATTTCTCTAAAAGAAAGAAAAAGAAAAAATTTCCGGTCGAGTTTCAAAACACCAAGGACACCAAAGCCATATTAGCGCAAAAAGGCATAGACTACACCAATATAGATGTATATACCATTAAACAATTAAGTGAAATTTTAGGGGTAGATGGTATTATTAGTGGAAACATTGATTTAAATGTGCTTTTGTCCAAAGGTGTTTCAACAGATTTTAATATAACCGATTATTTCTCGGGCAACGCAGATTATGGTAGAATAGGCGTTAAAATAAGTGATGGGGATACTGGTAAATTACTTTGGAAATACGAGAAAGAAATCAATAAGAAAACAGGCAAAAACACTACCGACTTAATAGATAGAATGATGAAACTTGCCATTCGTAAATTCCCATACGAACGCGAACGAAAGAAAGATCGTAAAAATAAGGGGTAACTACTTCTCTGTAAATTCCTGCAATACCCCAATGGTATAATCTATTTCTTCTTTTGTATTGTATAAAGAAAACGAAAAACGGAGCGAAGGTTTTTTAAGATCTTCTTCTGAAAGAATTTCGGTTAGAACATGGGAACCTTTATCACTGCCTGATTGGCAAGCACTCCCTTTAGAACAAGCTATACCCTTTATATCTAAATGAAATAAAAGCATTAACGCTTTTTCTGGAGGAATTGGCAAACAAACATTTACCAAAGTATAAGTGCTTTTATTTAAATCGCCAGAAAAACCGTTAAACTTAGCGTTGGGAATAAGCTCCTTAACCTTGTCAATAAAATATTTCTTCAGTTGTAGAACATATTCTTTCTCTTGCTCCAATTGGTCATAAGCAAGAGCAAAAGCCATTTCCAAACCAACGATGTTGTGAAAAGATTCGGTTCCGGCCCTGAATCCCCTTTCCTGTGAGCCACCAGAAATGAAACATCCTAAACCAGAGTTTTTTCGAATAAAAGCAAAACCAATTCCCTTAGGCCCGTGAAATTTATGTGCCGCGGCTGCAAGGAAATCTACAGGTATCTCTTTTACATCCCATGGTAAATGCCCAATAGACTGAACCGAATCTGAATGGAACAAGGCATTATTTGATTTCACCAATGATGCTATAGACTCGATATTCAAAATATTACCGATTTCATTGTTGACGTGCATTAGGCTCACCAACTTTTTGGAATCATCTTTTTGCAATAATTCCTCTAAATGTTTTTCATCAGGGTTTCCATGCTCATCTAAATCTACAAACCATAAATTAATCAAGCCTTTATCAGCTAATTCCTCCACTGTATGTAACACTGCATGGTGCTCAATTTTAGAAGTGATAATTGTTGTTACACCGAGGTCTCTCACTGCACAACGCAAAATCATATTGTCCGCCTCTGTACCACCTGATGTAAAAATTATTTCAGAAGGATGCGCATTTAAATATTTAGCAATGCTTTTTCTAGCACTTTCAATAGCTGTTTTAGCTGTTCTTCCAAAACTATGTGTAGATGAAGGATTGCCATAATTATTTACAAGTGCTTCTTGCATTTTGGCTATGACCTCTTCCCTTACTCTTGTAGTTGCCGCGTTGTCCAGATAAACATTTTTCATTAAAATAGAGGTAGTTTTACGAGAAGCAAAAATAATTTAAATAAAGTTAATTTACACTTAAATGGTTTGAAACCTGGTTAATGATATCCAATATTTACTTTACATTTGAAGTATGAAAAAATTACTTTTTTTAGTTTTAAGCCTAGTACTATTTTCTTGTGATGATGGTGATTTACAAATAGAAACTTTGGATTTTGATAGTATTGATACCATTGAATCCTGTAATGATGTTTCAGTTAATACCCCAAATTTACTTTTCAAAATTAATGGTGATGAGGCTTTAATCATAGAACTTCCCAATGGTCTTCTTAAAAATGAAACTACTACCAATGATATCGTTAGTGAAGTGCCATCAAATACAAAAATAACTTATCGCATTTTCTCCGAAAACGTTTCCAATAGTTATTTCTGTGATGATGTACCTCCGGTTTCCCCAATTGTTACAGAAGAAATTAGTGCGGAAGATGGTCAAGTATTTATTACAACAATTGCCGTTGATGACACTACCTATGAGCATACCATTAGACTCAGCGGAATTTCTTTTGTAACTGAAAACGGTAGTAGAATTACCGATTTACAGATTAACGAATTCGGCACTGTTACCACGAGTTTATAATTATTTGTAATTCTGAAAAATATATACTTCTGTTGCTCCTAGACCATATTTTTGGTAGTCTGCATCGTAATACTTTATATTCTCATATTTTCTGAACAGATAATAGAGCTCTTCCCTTAGAACTCCCTCACCCACTCCATGTATAAACACTACCTTTTGAATTCGTTTGGATATTGCAAATTCCAGTTGTCTCCTTGCTGTATCCAATTGAAGATTAAGCATCTCAAAATTACTTAATCCCTTGGGGTTTTTGACCAGTTGGTTTATATGAAGATCTACCTCCATTTTCGGAAGGCTTCTTTCCTTTGGTTTTACAGCACTACTCTTTCTGTGCTTCGAAGTATCTTTTTCCTTTTTTACCCGGGCCACCTCAATATTGCTCACTTTAATATCGGTATGGGTTTTAACCAGTTCATTTGGAGCATAAACTAAGGGGAATCCATTTTCATCATTTATTGTTATGGAATGACCCTCAACTTGGACTACTTCGCCGCTTACAACATCATCTATGACCTCTACCCAATCCCCTATTTTAAAAACAGCCATAAATTAATTTTAATTACACAAAAATAATGGTAATTTTCCAGTCCTATTATTCTATATATTAATGCGAGTTCTATCTTTTTTATATTTTCTGGGAATAGAGCAATTTATGCTGCCTTGTTTTACAAAAAAAATATTTGGTATAGACTGCCCGGGATGTGGCCTACAAAGATCATTGGTCTTATTGATTAAAGGAGATTTTAGTGGTGCTTTTCACATGTATCCCGCCCTATACCCAATGTTATTATTGTTAACTTTCTTGGCATTGAATTATTTTAAAAATATCAAATTTTCAAATTTTATTAAAATTACCCTTATCAGTACAACGGTTGGGGCGATACTAGTCAATTATATATTAAAATTTATTTAACCAAACCCTTCTATTATGGAACAACAAAAATTACCCAATGTAACCGCCATCTTGGTGCTAGGAATAGCTTCAATTATTTTATGCTGGTGCTATGGTATTCTAGGATTAATATTGAGTATTGTCGCTTTAGTTTTAGCTATGAGCAGCGCAAAACTTTACAAGGCAAATCCTGAAGATTATACGAATTATTCATCGCTAAAAACGGCTAAAATTATAGCGATAATAGGCCTTGTACTTAATTTATTATTCATTTTATTTATCGTTTGGATGATAACAGCTCTTGGTTGGGATGTAATAATGAGCCAAGATCAAGAACTGATTCAAGAACGTATGAACGAATTACTGGGTTAAGATATGCAACAACCATTACCAGGGGCCAGTAATGCCCTAACCTTTGGCATTTTATCTATTGTTTTAACTATTTTTTGTTGTGGGCCGTTTGGAGCTATTTTTAGTTTTATTGGCTTAAGCAACGCTAAAAAAGCAGAGCAGCTCTACAATGCAGATACCGAGGCCATGTACAGTGGCTATGAAAATGTGAAAACTGGTAGAATACTATCCTATATTGGTTTAGGGCTCGCCCTAATAGGATTAATATTAACTATCATCTATTTTGGAGCAATTATAGCCATAATAATGGCTTCCGGAGATTTTTAATAAATCCTACAAGCCTTAAAATAAAAATCCCCGAACTATCGGGGATTTTTTTATTTTTTAAATTCTTCCAAGGTTTTCTTAATTATAGAAGTACAATCCAAGAGTTGTTGCTTATTCATCACCAGCGGTGGTGCAAATCTTATAATGTTACCATGGGTAGGTTTTGCAAGCAGACCATTTTCTTTTAAGGCCATACAAATATCCCAAGCTGTAGAACTATCTTCAGTATCATTTATTAAAATAGCATTAAGTAATCCTTTACCACGTACAGAGGCAACCAAATCACAACTAGGTATAAATTCATTAAGCTCCGCTCTAAAAACCTCACCTAAATCAAAGGCGTTTTGCGCCAAACCCTCTTCCTTAACAACTTCTAACGCAGCCATACCTACTGCAGCAGCCACAGGGTTGCCTCCAAATGTGCTACCATGGTTTCCAGGATGAATTACCCCCATTATATCATCATTGGCAAGTACAGCTGAAACGGGGTAGGCACCACCAGAAAGTGCTTTCCCTAAAATTAAAACATCTGGTTTTATTTCTGGAGTACCGCTACAGTGCTTATCGGAACAATCGCAATTACCGCAGGTAGCCAATAACCTACCTGTTCTTGCAATTCCTGTTTGTACTTCATCGGCAATGAACAATACATTATACTTTTCACACAATGCCTTTGCAGCACTTAGATAACCTTCCGAAGGCACATAAACTCCGGCCTCACCTTGTATGGGTTCTACAAGAAAGCCCGCTACATTATTATTTTCAGATAATGCTAGTTCCAACGCTGTTAAATTATCATATTCAATTTTGATAAATCCTTGCGTATAAGGTCCAAAATTCTTCCTCGCCACAGGATCATTGGAAAATGATATTATAGTGGTTGTTCTTCCATGAAAATTATTTTCACACACTATAATTTGAGCCTCATTCTCTAGAATTCCCTTTTTTTCGTATGCCCACTTTCTACAAATTTTTATTGCGGTCTCTACGGCCTCGGCACCAGTATTCATTGGTAAGAGCTTATCATAATGAAATGTCTCGGTTACATATTTCTCATACTTGCCCAACATATCATTATAAAATGCCCTTGAGGTTAATGTTAACGTCTTGGCCTGGTCTACCATAGCATCCACGATTTTTGGATGACAATGACCTTGGTTAACCGCAGAATATGCAGATAGGAAATCATAATATTTTTTTCCTTCTACATCCCAAACAAAAACCCCATCACCCTTGCTCAATACAACAGGTAACGGATGGTAATTGTGTGCGCCGTGTTTTTCTTCCAATGCAATTGCATCTTCAGAAGTGATGTTTTCTAAAACTGACATGATAAAAATTACTTTAAATAAAACTTTAGCAATTCCTTCTGCACCTTTATCCTTTCGAAGTATCGAAAATTCAGCGTAGGAGAGAAATCATCCTTGTAGAGCAACAAAAATACATATTTATATGAACATTGTAAAAGAAGTTTTTAATTGGTCCAAATTCGGTGTTAATACTCAATGGAACTATATACCCAATCCAAAGAAACCATTATTTTTGCCTCATGCGAAAAAAGAAGAGAAGGCAGGTATTTGAAAATGTAGAAGTTGTAGATGCAGGTGCTAAGGGAAAAACAGTTGGAAAGGCTCCAGATGGCAGGGTTATTTTTCTTACAAATACAGTACCGGGTGATGTTGTAGACGTTACAACTACTAAAAAAAGAAAGGCATATTTTGAAGGAATAGCTACTAAATTCCATTCGCTTTCCGATAAACGTGTGAAACCAGAATGTGAACATTTTGGGGTTTGTGGCGGATGCAAATGGCAAGATATGGGCTATGAACACCAATTATATTACAAGCAAAATGAGGTTGAAAATAACCTAAAAAGAATTGGGCATTTAGAATTACCAGAAATATCCCCCATTTTAGGTTCTGCAAAACAATACTTTTATCGCAATAAAATGGAATTTTCTTTTTCCGATAGCAGATGGTTAACCTTAGAGGAAATTGAATCCAGTAATGAGATTAAAGACCGTAATGCCCTTGGTTTTCATATTCCAGGGATGTGGGACAAAATATTGGACATTAAAAAATGCCATTTACAACAAGACCCATCCAATGCCATTAGATTAGAAACAAAACAATTTGCACAAGCAAATGATATGGCTTTCTTCAATCCAAGAAATCAAACCGGATTTTTACGGACCTTAATGATTCGCACATCATCTACAGGTGAAATTATGGTGCTTATTCAATTTTTTGAGAATAATGAGGCTAAAAGAAAGCTACTATTGGACCATTTAAAGGATAAGTTTTCAGAGATAACCGCTTTGTTATATGTGGTGAATCAAAAACAAAACGATACTATTTATGACCAAGATATTATTTGCTACCATGGTCGTGATCATATTTTTGAAGAAATGGAGGGCCTCACCTTTAAAATCAATGCAAAATCTTTTTATCAAACCAATTCAGAACAAGCTTTTGAACTTTATAAAATTACTAGGGATTTTGCTAATTTAAGGGGAAATGAAATAGTGTATGACCTTTATACAGGAACTGGTACCATAGCACAATTCATTGCAAAAAAAGCAAAAAAAGTTGTAGGAATAGAATCGGTCCCAGAAGCCATTGAAGATGCCAAGGCCAATGCAAAACGCAATAACATTGATAATGTTGACTTTTTTGTGGGCGACATGAAAAATGTTTTCAATAAAGATTTTATATCAGCAAATGGTATCCCCGATGTAATTGTAACCGACCCCCCAAGAAATGGAATGCATAAGGATGTGGTGCAACAAATATTAAATATTGCCCCAGAAAAAATAGTTTATGTTAGTTGTAACTCAGCAACACAGGCCAGGGATTTGGAATTAATGAAAGATATATACGATGTTGTAAAAGTACAGCCGGTAGACATGTTTCCACAAACCCATCATGTTGAGAATGTTGTACTTTTAGAAAAGAAAAAATAGCATGAAAAAAACAAAGGTCTTTTTACTCTTTATCTTGCTAATTGGTATTGCGTCTTGTGAAAAAGACGATATCTGTGTGGAAGGAAATACTCCCTTAATGACCATTGGATTTTATAATATATCCGATACCACGGCCCTAAAAAATGTAACTGCTTTAAGAGTGGTAGGCCAAGGTCAGAATATTACTGTAAATACTGTTTCGGACAGGGCTAATTTAAATACGATTAGCATCCCCTTAAAGACGAATGTAAATGAAACGAGTTATTTATTGATTTCCAACTCAGCCGATAATGATAATGGCGCTGAGATTGGAAATATAGATACTATTACCATTTCATACAATAGAATTGAAGATTTTAAATCCAGAGCCTGCGGGTTTATAGTCAATTATGACAATTTAGGAGTTCAACTACAAGGAGATACAAGTAACTGGATTCAAAATATAAGTGTGTCCCAATCAACAATTATTAACTCAGACTCAACACATGTTAAGATATTTCACTAGTTTATTATTAGTATTGGTATCGGCAATTGGGTCAGCTCAAAATAAACCAATTGATACTAAACCACAAGATACTGTTGTTTACAATCAATATTACGGTTTAAGAGCTGGTATAGATCTAAGTAGGCCCATAACTTCATTTTTGGATGAAAACTATACTGGATTTGAGATTGTTGCCGATTATCGTTTAACAGAAAAAATATACATAGCTGCCGAACTTGGTAATGAAGACAAAACAAAACAAGAAGACCTTTACAATTTTACAACCTCTGGTAGTTATATAAAACTAGGGCTCGATAACAATACCTATGCCAACTGGTATGGAGAACATAATTTAATTTTTATGGGTGGCCGTTTGGCCCATAGCCAATTTAAAAACACATTGAACAATTACCAAATTTTTGATTCTAACCGGTATTGGAACCCCGATGGATTTGCAGATGCCTCTAGTACACCAGAAGTATTCGAAAATTTAAATGCAACTTGGTTAGAGGCGGTGTTTGGTACTAAGGTAGAGTTGTTCTCAAACATATATTTGGGAGCTAGTATTCGTTTGGCCTTTCTGTTAAGTGAAAAAGAAGATAATCGGTTTCCAAACCTTTTTATACCTGGTTTTAATAAAGTTACCGATGGCAGTAAATTTGGTGTGGGTTATAATTACTCAATTTCTTATTTCTTGCCTTTATATAAAAAGAAAAACAAACCTATAAAGAGTGCTGAAGACACAGAAGAAGTATTAGAATAGTTATTAATTATAATTCTTTAACCCCTTTAAAAAAATCCATTTCATCATTAGTTTTTCTTCACCATTAATTTTGGCAGCACCAAATTTTGGTGCTAGTACCATAGTGGCTACCGCAGAAATTATTGAAATATAAATTCTGTCTATTTCCAAGAAATAACCCATACCAAGTCTCACTATGATAAAAATCAAAGCGAATCCTAAGAAGTTAAACACTAAAGCCTTATTCTTTTTTGACATTAATTAGTATCCTTTTGGTATTTAGCTTTTTTACTCCCTTCATACATTTCATATTTTACCAAGCGGGACTCTAAGTGACTGTTAAAGACTTTTATTTTCCTAGAAGGTCTCAATCCTACATATTTTAATGCTGGCAAATTAGAGGTAATCAACCAAGCATTAGTTCCTGGATATCCTTGTTTTAAAGTATCTCCGATGGCACTATAAAAATTTTCCATCTCAATATCCAATCGTTCTCCATAAGGTGGGTTAAAACACATGTGTAATGAACCTTCTGTCTTTTTGGTTGTTTTGAAAAAGTCTTTTCGCTCCACGGTAATATAATCTTCTAAATTAGCATTTTCAACATTATCAATAGCCTTTCGTACTGCAGAAGGGGCTTTGTCGTAACCAAAAATTTTATGTGTAAACTCCCTAGTTTTCTTTAAACTGGCATCCACAATTTTTCCATACAATTCCTGGTCAAAATCTGGCCACTTCTCAAAGGCAAATTCTTTTCGATTAATATTGGCAGGGATGTTACAAGCGATCATTGCAGCTTCTATTAACATAGTACCGCTACCGCACATTGGATCCATAAAATCCTTTCTACCGTCCCAACCGCTGAGCAACAATAATCCAGCTGCCAAAACTTCGTTTATAGGCGCAATATTAGTAGCAGTTCTATATCCTCTATGATGCAATGAACTACCTGAACTATCTAAAGCAACATTGCATGTGTTTTTATGAATATGTATGTTAATGCGTAAATCAGGATTCTTTACATCTACATCTGGTCGTTTGCCCTCTAAATCCCTAAATTTATCAACTATGGCATCTTTTACTTTTTGTGATACAAATAATGAATGTGTAAACTCATCAGAAAAAACAGTAGTATCAATAGCAAAAGTATCATCTACGGTTAGGTAATCCAACCAGTCCATATGATAAATTTTACGATACAAATCCTTTTCATTCCCTACTGGAAACGAATGAATGGGTTTAATTATCTTAATTGCGGTTCTAAGGCAAAGATTAGCCTTGTACATAAACCCAGTATCACCTTCAAAAGAAACATTTCTGGTTCCTTCTACTACATTACTGGCTCCTAGATTTTTAAGTTCTTTTGCCAATATTTCCTCAAAACCAAAAAGTGTTTTGGCAATCATTCTAAAATTACTACCCATAATCAATTTTTCAAGTACGACAAAAATACGCTAATTTTGATGCTACGCACAGACTATCTTTAGTAGACCGTGTAGTTAGCCTAACTTCAGATTAATGATATATATTCTACCAATTCTTGGTGTACTACTAAGTTTTGTCTTTGTGTTGGTATTAAAACCAAGAAAAAAAGAGCATTTTAAATTGCTTTTAGCCTTCAGCGGTGCTTTTTTATTATCATTGACCATTTTTGAATTACTACCAGAAGTATACGAAAACGGAAATACAAAAAACATTGGAGTTTTCATCATGTTTGGTATTTTACTTCAAATATTTTTGGAGTTTTTCTCCAAAGGTGCAGAGCATGGGCATGTGCATTTATCTTCCCAGAATAAGCACTTTCCTTGGCTATTGTTCGTAAGTCTTTCTATACATTCTATATTAGAGGGGCTTCCAATTGTTCTTAATAACAATATTATCTATGGTATTCTCATTCATAAAATTGCTATAGCTATCATTCTTAGTATATTTTTGTTTGGCGCCAAGATTAAACCAATGTATGCTGGTTTATTTATTATTATATTTTCATTAATGACTCCTTTAGGTACCTTTTTAGCAAATACATTCTATTTAATTTCCGATTATCAAAATCAAATTAATGCCGTAGTTATTGGTGTTCTTTTACATATCTCTACAATTATTTTATTCGAAAGTTCCGAAGGCCATAAATTTAATCTCAGAAAATTAATAGTAATTACACTGGGTATAATCATAGCTTATTTCCTATAATGTTCAGCAAAGAAGAATCAAGGAAACTTAGAGAGGAATTTTGGATTGCATTTGGAAAATCATACCCAAAGAAATGGATTTTATACAAAACCAAAATCAAAGGATTATATTTTAAATTCCATTTTGATGTTAAAAAGGCCATGGTTTCAATGGATATTGATGGGAGTTTGGAGCAAAGAATAACGCTTTGGGAAAAACTAGTTGCATTAAAATCTATCCTATCCAATGAATTTTTGAAAGGAGCTATTTACGAGGAGTACTTTGTTTTAGACAATCAAAAAGAAATTTCCAGAATATATGTGGATTTAAATAATGTTTCAATTCACAACAAAAATACATGGAGAGAAACTATGGAGTTTTTATTTGACAATATGAACTCTTTCGAAAATTTCTTCTTAGAGTACAGAGATATTATAGATTAGTAAAAACGGTTACACTCCGGAAAAGGAATTAAACCCACCGTCCACATCATAACAAACTCCAGTTACAAAACTAGAAGCATCACTTAGTAGATAGTGTACCATACCATTTAACTCAGAGGCATCCCCAAATCTGGCCATTGGTGTATTCGTTATAATTTTTGTACCTCTTTCTGTATAAGAACCATCCTCAGTGGTTAATAATCTTCTATTTTGATTTCCAATAAAAAAACCAGGGGCAATTGCATTAACCCTGATTTTATCCGAAAATTTAGAAGCCATTTCGTTTGCCATCCATTGGGTAAAAGTATCTACTCCCGCTTTTGCCATTGAATATCCTAAAACTCTTGAAATTGCCTGCTTAGAAGCCATCGAGGATATATTAATAACAGAACCATATCCTTGTTGGGTCATTAAACCACTAAACACAATGGTAGGTATAACGGTACCAAACAAATTAATTTCTAATACCTTTTGAGTATCAGATATTGCTATATCATAAATACTCTGTGTAGCAGATAGCGTTGCACCAGGGATGTTACCACCAGCTAAGTTTACAAGTCCATCCAATCCATCAAAATTAGAAGCAATTTCCTCCCGCACTTCCATAAGTGCCTCTTCTTTTAATACATCAACTTCATATATAGAGGTATACCCATCTTTTATTTTATCAAGTTCATTCTTTTTATCCCGTAGTTTTTTAAGAGACCTACCCAATAAAATTACATGAGCTCCTTGATTTACAAGGTATTCAGCTATAGACCCACCTAAGGTACCAGTACCGCCAGAAAGTGCAAATGTTTTATCGCTAATTGAAAATAAGTCCGCCATAAATTGATTCTTTTTTAATAATAAATTTAATCTTGATTAAAGTTAACAAGATACTATAGAATAAATTAAATTATATAATAATAAACACAAAACCAATGACTAATAGCTCCAAATAGAACAAACAGATGCCAAATAAAATGATTATAAATATATTTCTCAAATGCATAAAATACGATACCTATTGTATAAAATAAACCTCCCAAGAAAAGTAAATTAGTTCCATTGGTATCTAATTGTTGTGAAAGACTACTATAGTCTATCAATATAAGCCACCCCATAGCTATGTAAAAAAATAATGACATAAATTCATATTTTCCTGTGTAGAACAATTTAAATATGGTACCAAAAACAGCTATTATCCACACTACAAAAAATATAGTTAAGCCAGCACCATCAATCAAAATCAATAAGGTAAATGGAGTATAGGTACCAGCTATTAAAAAGTAAATATTGATATGATCTAGAATCCTAAGTTTATTTTTTATTTTAGGATTTGTTACCGCATGATATATAGTAGAAACAGTAAACATAGAAATCAAACTTATACCATATACTATTATACTGAATAAAGTATATTCTATTCTATTGTCAGCGCAGTATAACAATAAAAAGAGTCCAAAACATGCCAATAACGCCCCAAACCCATGAGACAAGGTATTTAGAAGTTCATTTTTTGAGAGTTTTAATAATTTGGTCCTCAATCTCTGATTTTTACAA
>CBFIGW010000089.1:0-13131 GCA_965662155.1 Maribacter sp.
GCAAGAAAAAACCACGGCAAAAATGATTTCAAGTGGTTCTTTACTTGCTATTGTTTTAAGCTGTATGGGCTTGTTTGCGATGTCTTTATTAATTGTACAGCAGCGTACCAAAGAAATAGGTGTAAGGAAAGTTATAGGTGCCAGTGTGGGTTCCATCACCTATATTTTAACCAAGGATTTTTTGAAATTGGTGCTAATAGCTTTTATCATAGCATCACCATTATCATGGTATATTTTAAAGGAATGGTTGCAAAATTATACCTATAGAATTGACCTAAGTGTTTGGTTTTTTATTGGTGCAGGTGCTATAGCCGTAGTAATAGCCATGCTCACCATTGGAACAAGAACCATCAGGGCAGCAAGAGCAAACCCTGTTAAAAGTTTACGAACAGAATAAAACAAAATTATGTTATTACAGTTAAAAAATATTTTCAAATGGGTCAACTCTGGTGGCCAACGGATTTTTTTATTGAAGGACATCAATCTTGAGGTAGAAGAGGGAGAATTTATTTCCATCATGGGACCTTCTGGTTCTGGTAAATCAACCTTGCTCAATGTCATTGGTATGTTGGACACATTTGATGAAGGGGAATATAATTTTCTTAATGAATCTGTACATTCCCTAAAAGAAAAACATCGGTCTAACTTATACAAAGAGTATATAGGTTTTGTGTTTCAATCGTATCATTTATTGGATGACCTTACCGTAAAAGAAAATTTGGAAATGCCCTTATTGTATAAAAAGTTCAAAGGATCTGAACGTAAAGCAATGGTCGCTGATATGTTGGACAGATTTAATATTGTAGGCAAAAAAGATTTATTTCCTTCTCAACTAAGCGGCGGTCAGCAACAGCTAGTAGGGGTGGCAAGAGCCTTAATAGCAAATCCTAAGTTAATTTTGGCAGATGAACCCACTGGGAATTTGAACTCCCAACAAAGTGAGGAAATCATGAATCTTTTCAAAAAGCTGAATGAGGAGGATGGTGTAACTATTATCCAGGTTACCCATTCAGAAAAGAATGCCGCTTATGGTTCCAGAATTATTAATTTATTGGATGGCAGAAAAATTTAAACTGCAAACAAGAATTCAGTAGTAAAAGATAAGAACCGTCTATCTCTCTATCTTCATTTTCAATGCTGTAGCTTCCTATTCTCAAAGCTAAGAACTATCTTTGTTGTTTAGAATGAATATACATAATGAAGATAGATAAAAAGGAGGTTTTAAAGGCGTTGGAAAATATAACCGTACCTGGCGAAGGCCAGAATATGGTGGAGAGTGGTGCGGTTAAAAACATTCAAATATTTGGGGATGAGGTTGAGGTAGATATTACCATTGCCAACCCTAGTTTACAAGCCAGAAAAAAAACTGAGGTCGAGATTCTAAAAACCATACATAGAGAGGTGTATGAAAAGGCCAAGATAAAGGTCAATATAAAAGTTGACGCCCCCGTTAAGCAAAAAGTAAATGAGATTAAAGGGAAACCGCTACCTGGTATACAAAATATAATTGCGGTCGCTTCAGGAAAAGGAGGAGTTGGTAAATCTACTGTAACTGCCAATTTAGCGGTAACCTTGGCCAAAATGGGCTTCAAGGTTGGTCTGTTGGATGCGGATATTTACGGTCCGTCGATGCCTATTATGTTTGATGTGGCCCAAGAGAAACCTTTGGCGGTAACTATTGATGGAAAATCTAAAATGAAGCCCGTAGAGAACTATGGTGTAAAAATGCTCTCAATAGGATTTTTTACTCAACCTAACCAAGCCGTAATCTGGAGAGGCCCAATGGCTGCTAAAGCCTTGAACCAAATGATTTTTGATGCACACTGGGGAGAATTAGACTTTTTATTGTTGGACCTTCCTCCTGGTACGGGAGATATTCATTTAAGCATTATGCAGGCAATGCCTGTTACCGGCGCTGTAGTAGTTAGTACGCCTCAAGAAGTTGCCTTAGCAGATGCTCGTAAAGGGGTAGCAATGTTTCAGCAAGAATCCATTAACGTACCTGTTTTGGGAATAGTGGAAAATATGGCCTATTTTACACCAGAAGAATTACCGAACAATAAATATTATATTTTTGGTAAGGAAGGTGCCAAACATCTTTCGGAAGATTTAAAAGTGCCCTTTTTGGGAGAGATTCCATTAGTGCAAAGCATTAGGGAAGCTGGAGATGTTGGTAGACCTGCAGCAATGCAAACCGCAACACCTATAGAAGAAGCCTTTGATGCACTTACCAAAAATGTGGTACAGCAAACCGTTGCTAGAAATTCTAATATTCCACCAACGGAAGCAATAAAAATAACAACAATGGCGGGTTGCGCTGCAGTTAAGAAATAAGCATATGACACCTGAAGAACTTAGATTAAACGTTGAAAAAGCTTTGGAAGAAATTAGACCTTTTTTGCAAAGTGATGGTGGCGATATTTCATTAATATCCATAGATAATGAAAATTCAGTTAAGGTTAGGTTGGAAGGGGCATGTGTTGGTTGCACCGTAAACCAGATGACTTTAAAAAGTGGCGTGGAAATGACCATAAAAAAGTATGCGCCACAAATTGAAGAAGTGGTGAATGTGGGTTAAAACCTTGACTATTATCATATTTTTCCAAATTGTAAGCCATTAATTTTCCCGTTTTAAATAAGTTTATACATGATTAAAACAGATATATTAATTATTGGGGCCGGACCTACCGGTCTTTTTACCGTTTTTGAAGCTGGTTTATTACAACTAAAATGTCACCTGATTGATGCTCTGCCCCAAGCAGGTGGGCAATGTTCAGAAATATATCCTAAAAAGCCTATTTATGATATTCCTGGATTTCCAGAAGTTTTGGCTGGGGATTTGGTAGAAAATCTAATGCAGCAAATAGCACCTTTTCAACCCGGTTTTACTTTAGGCGAACGTGCACAGACCATAGAAAAACTTGAGGACGAAACTTTTGTTGTTACCACAAATAAAGGAACCAAGCACAATGCCCCAGTAGTTGCCATAGCTGGTGGATTGGGTAGTTTTGAACCTAGAAAACCGCTTTTAGAGAATTTAAAAGACTATGAAGATAACGGCGTTGCCTATATGATCAAAGACCCAGAGGTTTATAGAGATAAAAAAGTGGTGATTGCAGGCGGAGGGGATTCTGCCTTGGATTGGAGTATTTTCTTGGCAGAAGTGGCTAAAGAAGTAACATTGGTACACAGAAGAAACGAATTTAGGGGAGCCTTGGATTCTGTTGAAAAAGTACAACAATTAAAAAACGAGGGGAAGGTAAATTTAATTACTCCTGCTGAAATCGTAAGCTTAAAAGGGAACGGAAAATTAGATGCGGTTACCATTAGAAAGACGACCAATGCTGCCGAAGACATAAAACTGGATGTCGATAATTTTATACCTCTTTTTGGACTGTCGCCAAAATTGGGGCCAATAGCTGATTGGGGATTAGATATAGAAAAGAATGCTATAAAAGTAGATACTTTTGATTACCAGACGAATATTCCTGGAATTTATGCGATTGGTGATGTAAACACCTATCCAGGCAAACTTAAATTAATATTATGTGGTTTTCATGAGGCAACATTAATGTGTCAAAGTGCCTATAAACGTATATTTCCTGACAAAAAATATGTTATGAAATATACCACTGTTGGTGGTGTTAGTGGTTTTGACGGCTCTAAAAAAGAAGCACCAAAAGCAGTAATCAAAGCGATAGAATAAAATTGACCACAAAGCAGAAATACCTAATTCCTTTTTTAAATGACTGATATTAAAATTAAAATTACCGATAGAGAGGGTGTGCTTCATGAAATTGATGCCCCAACCGATATGAACATGAACCTAATGGAAGTTGTACGTTCATATGAATTGGCTCCAGAAGGGACTATTGGTATTTGTGGTGGAATGGCCATGTGTGCCTCCTGTCAATGTTATGTAGAATCAGACCACGATCTTCCAGAAAAGAGTGATGACGAAGAGGCTATGTTGGCCGAAGCATTTAATGTTAAGGACAATAGCCGTTTAGGGTGCCAGTTACATATTACCGAAGACATGAATGATCTTGAAGTGGAACTAGCTCCTGAGGAGTTATAAAAACTTTGCAATTATTTTTCACTGTTGGTCTATAGGTTAGATGATTAAATAAGTTCATTAAACGCAGTCCAAATGTGGTCATTGAGCGGAGTAGAAATGACTTGTGACTTCGACTCCGCTCAGGCACTGAAAAGAAATAGTGTTTTTGACCGATAACCAATAATCAATAACCAACTACTATATCCTTGCCTGATAGGTAAATAAGTTATAGTACCTTCCTTCAGAGGCTATTAATTGGTCATGGGTACCCTGTTCGGCAATACGCCCATTCTCGATTACCAAAATTTGATTGGCCTTTCTAATAGTGCTTAGTCTGTGGGCTATTACAAATGTTGTTCTGCCTTGAGTTAATGTGGCTAAACTCTTTTGAATAAGTGCTTCACTTTCTGTGTCTAAATTAGAGGTGGCTTCATCCAAAATTAAGATTTTAGGATTTGCCAATACCGCTCTAGCAATGGCTATACGTTGGCGTTGACCACCCGAAAGTTTTACACCACGTTCTCCTATTACCGTTTCCAATCCGTCTTCAAACCTATCTGTAAATTCATCTACATAAGCTGCTTTTACAGCGGCTCGTAACTCTTCTTCAGATGCATCGGGTCTTGGGAAAAGAATATTTTCCTTAATAGTTCCTTCAAAAAGAAAATCATCCTGTAACACTACGCCCAAAAATTGCCTAAAACTAGTAAGATCTACCTTGGATAAATCCGTTCCATCAATATAGATGTTCCCAGAATCGGGATTTAGAAAGCTTGCAGCTAAGCCGGCAATGGTAGATTTACCTGAGCCCGAACTACCAACTAGCGCAATTACATCACCAGATTTGGCTTCAAAACTTATGTTGTGCAATACTTCTTTATCCTCTTCGTAAGCAAAGGAAACATCTTTAAAAACCATATTACCATTAACTTTCGAAAGTACAATGGAACGGTCTTTTTCATCGGACTCCGATACTTTGTTCATCAACTCTTCGGTACGGTCTAGACCTGCTAAAGCTTCCGTCAACTGACTGCCTATATTGCTCATTTGTACAATTGGGGCCACCATTAACGCCAAAAGAAAAGTAAATTCAAAATACTCTCCAGTGGTTAGTTCTCCTTGCATCATTTTATAGCCGCCAAATCCCATCATAATACCAGTTGTGGCCAATCCTAAAAGAAAAGTGGAAGAACTGGTCATAACAGCGGTTGCGGTAAGACTCTTCTTTACATTTTGGTACAATCTGTCAACGCCTTCTTCAAATACTTTACTTTCCTGTTCCTCTGCATTAAATCCTTTTATAACACGAATACCTCCTAAAGTTTCTGTAAGCCTACCTTTAACCTCTGCATTTATTTTGCCGCGTTCCCTAAAAACAGGTCTGATAATTTTAAACGCTTTCAATGCTATAAATGCAAATAAAATTAAAGGGATAAAGGTTAAGAGGGTCATTGTTGGACTGATTCTCAACAGTAAAATAAGAGATACAACGGCGGTGATAGTTCCACCAACCAATTGTACAAGACCAGTGCCAATGAGGTTTCTAACACCTTCTACATCACTCATAATTCTGGATACCAGCGCACCGGATTTGGTATTGTCAAAAAAGCGAATAGGGAGTGAAAGCACTTGTTTTTGCACCTGTGCCCTTAGTTCGGAAATCATGTACTGTGCCTGTATACTTAATACCTTGGTCAGTAAAAAAGACATAATGGCTTGTATTAAAAATGCTAGAATAACTACAGCGACCAATACTTTTAATAAGTCGTAGTTCTTGTTAGGAACTATATCGTCTAAAAAATAGCGAAGCGATACAGGCGCTACAAAACTAGCAGCTTTACTAATAACGATTAACAATAATCCAATTAAGACCAATTTTCTCCTTGGCCAAATAATGGTTTTAAATGCTTTTAAAATACTAACTTTTTTATCTGCCATAATAATTTCACTACAAGGAGTGCAAGTTACTTTATTCATTATAAAAAACCTTGTTATTACATTGGTATGGATATTATGTTTAAATCATAGTCTGTATCTTGTAGTTTCTTAAAAATCGAACAATGAAATACATATCAATTCTAGTAATCTTCCTATTTGTTTCTTGTACTGCTGAAAAGTCTACTTCCGAAATTGATAATTGGAAGGCCCAGGCTGCTAATATTGAAATTATCCGTGACGATTTTGGGGTGCCCCATATCTATGGAAAAACTGATGCTGATGCCGTTTTTGGTTTGCTATATGCACAATGCGAGGATGATTTTAATAGGGTAGAACAAAATTATATCTGGGCCACTGGGAGATTGGCAGAAGTAGAAGGAGAGGAAGCGTTGTATAGTGATCTTAGGGCAAACTTATTTATGACCGAAGAAGAGGCGAAAGCCAATTATGAAAAAAGTCCGGCTTGGTTAAAAGAATTGTGTAATGCTTTTGCAGACGGCATAAATTATTATTTATATACACACCCTGAGGTGAAACCAAAGTTATTGACACGTTTTGAACCTTGGATGCCCATGTACTTTAGTGAAGGTAGTATAGGTGGAGATATTGAACGTATTCGTGTTAATAAAATCAAGGCCTTTTACGAAAGTGGTATGGAACTTCCTGAAATGGAATTGGAAGAACTACAAAAGCAAGAGGAATTGGCAGAACCACAAGGATCTAACGGTATTGCTATTTCCGGAAAATTGACACAATCAGGTAATGCTATGTTATTGATAAATCCACACACTTCCTTTTACTTTAGAGGAGAGGTTCATGTAGTATCCGAAGAGGGCTTAAATGCATATGGAGCTGTTACTTGGGGGCAATTTTTTGTGTATCAAGGGTTTAATGAAAAAACAGGCTGGATGCATACTTCTACCTATACAGATGTAATGGATGAGTTTAAAGAAACCGTAATTAAAAATGATGACAATCTCTTTTATCAATATGGTGAGGAATTGCGACCAGTAGAGACTTCCGAAATAACCTTAAAATATAAGGATGGTGATGGCTTCAAGGAAAAAACCTTTCCTATGTATCGTACCCATCACGGTCCTATTACCCATGCTGTTGGCGGACAATGGACCGCATCTGCCATGATGTGGGAACCGGTTAAGGCCTTGAAGCAATCTTTTGTTAGGACGAAAAAAGACGGATATAAAGGTTTTCGTGAAATGATGGATATCCGAACAAATTCCAGCAATAATACGGTATATGCAGATGCCGAAGGTAACATTGCCTATTTTCATGGGAATTTTGTTCCTAAGCGTGATGTACAATTTGATTACTCCCAACCAGTAGATGGAAGCAATCCAAAGACCGATTGGCAAGGATTACATACCGTGGATGAAAATATTTTAGTACTAAACCCGGAAAATGGCTGGATTCAAAATTGTAATTCTACGCCATACACATCAGCATTGGAGTTCAGTCCTAAAAAGGAGGATTACCCATATTATATGTCTAGGGACCAGGAAAATTTTAGGGGGGTACATGCTATAGAATTATTAAAGAATAGAAAGGAGTATACCTTGGACGGCCTAATTTCATTGGCACATGACCCTTATTTACCAGCTTTTGAAGCTTTGATTCCGGGATTGATAAAAGCATATAACAACCATGATGACAAAAACCCAAAATTGCAAGAAGCAATTACGATACTTGAACACTGGGACTATAAAACCTCTAAAGAATCTATAGCCATGACATTAGCTCATTTTTATGGTATGAAATATTATAGAAATGGGAAATTTCCAGAAGGTATGACGACAATGGAGCGCGTTCAATTTTGGGGAAGTGAACCAGGAGAACAACTACAAATTTTTGAAGCCACTATTGACCATCTTGTTGAAGACTTTGGTACATGGAAAATGCCTTGGGGAGAAGTAAATCGGTACCAGCGCCTAAATGGTGATATTCGCCAGGCCTTTAATGATAGCCTGCCTAGTGTTGGTGTAGGTTTTGCATCGGGCACATGGGGTGCATTGGCCGCTTATGGGGCAAGATATAATAACAACACCAAAAAAATTTATGGTACGCGCGGAAACAGTTTTGCTGCAGTTGTGGAATTTGGAGATAAAGTTAAGGCCAAGACCATTTTAGCAGGCGGACAAAGCGGTGACCCAAAATCACCCCATTTTGATGATCAAACAGAAAGGTACATCGATATGGAGTGGAAAGAAGCTGCGTATTATAAAGAGGATGTACTAAAACGTGCCCAAAATACTTATCGACCAGGAGAATCAAATAGCCCTAATCAATAGCGAAGTACATGAAGCAAGAAAAGGCGTTGGGGATATTAAAATCTGGTAAAAACGCATTTTTGACTGGAGCGGCGGGTACAGGAAAAACCTATGTTCTAAATCAATACATAACTTTTTTAAAAGAGCGAAAAATACCTGTGGCTATTACTGCTTCAACCGGTATTGCCGCTACACACATGAATGGGATGACCATACATTCATGGGCTGGTTTTGGAATAAAAGATAGACTTACTAGGGCCAATTTGGTTAATTTAAAAACAAAGAAATATTTAAAAAAGCATTTAGAGGAAGCTAAAGTTTTAATCATAGATGAGATTTCTATGTTGCATAAATCTCAACTAGAAATGGTGGACCAGGTACTATGTTTTTTTAAAGAAAATGACACCCCGTTTGGAGGGATACAAGTTATTGTTTGTGGCGACTTTTTTCAATTGCCACCTATTGGTAAATATGGTGAAAAAAGTAAAGATAAATTTGTCTTTATGTCTCCTGTTTGGGTAGATGCCTATTTTCAAATTTGTTATTTAACAGAACAATATAGGCAAGAAGGAGATGGTGTTTTAAATACAATATTAAATGAAATCAGGACATCTGATATTTCAAAAAACAGTATTAAAATTTTACAAGAGGCAGAAAATAACGAATTAAGAGGCACTATCACACCTACAAAACTTTTTACCCATAATGCTGATGTGGATGCTATCAATAATGCTGAGTTAAACAGACTAAGTAACAGGGCCCGAAGGTTTAAGGCATCCAGCAAAGGCAATAAAAAATTAGTAGAGACCTTAAAAAAATCGGTCTTGGCTCAAGAAAATTTGGAATTAAAGATAGATGCCAAGGTAATGTTTGTTCGCAATAATCCAGAAAAAGAGTATGTAAACGGCACTTTGGGTACTGTTGTGGATTTTAATATGGAGGGGTTTCCAATAGTAGAGACCTTACAAAAAAAGCAAATCGTTGTTAAGCAAGAAACATGGGGTATACAAGATGATTTTGGTAAAGTACTGGCAAGTTTAGATCAAATTCCGTTGCGTTTGGCATGGGCAATTACCGTACATAAATGCCAAGGGATGACCTTGGATGCCGCTGAAATAGATTTGTCCAAAACTTTTGAAAAAGGTCAGGGATATGTAGCCTTGTCACGATTAAAAAATATTAAAAACTTACAATTAAGCGGTTTTAACGAACTAGCCTTAACGGTAGATAGTTTAGCATTTAAAGCGGATCAACGATTTATAGAACTTTCAAAAATTGCAGACGAAGAAAATAATTATGAAACTCTTAAAAAAGAGGAAAAGTTATTTATACAACTTTGTGGAGGATTAACCGATGAAGAGGAAATAAAAAAACAGGCAAATAAGATCAAAGGGACCAAGCTTAAAAAGCAATCTACCTATAGTATTACAAAAGACTATTTAAAGAAGAAAATGCCTTTGTTATTGATAGCTGAGGAGCGGGGACTTTCATTAAATACAATAATGGGCCACCTAGTCCGCATACGAAAAGATGATCCAGAAATGGAGCTTGATTTTTATAAGCCATCAGATAAGTTGCTACAAAAGGTACGAAAGGCAATTGTTATTTTAGATGGGGATACAAGTAGTTTAAAGCAAATTTTTGAAACCTTGGAAGGCAAAATAGACTATAATGACATAAAATTGGCCTTAGCCTATTTATAACTAATCTTTGGTTACAATTAGAGTGGCTTTAGACCCAGAAGAAAGTAGCCATTTGTTAGAATAAATTAATTGCCCCGTATCATCATATACATCAACTTGAGCGGTATTAGGCGCTGATGAACCATGGTTGAGGGCTTCAAATTCAATCTTATTGAAACCAGGTTGAAGGTCTGCGTTAATGCCTTTAAAAGCTCCGGTTAGTAGGATATTAGGTTCTACAACCCTATCATTCACATAAATTTTTACACGGTCACCATCAACATATTCATGATCTCTACATACGATGCCAATATATTTGCCATTGCTCTTTACATCACCCAAATATTGATCTGGAAAAAATTGCCCAGAACCGTTTAGTCTTTCCCCCGGTCCAATCCTAGGGTCTATTTTAAGTCCAGTTCCTGCTTGCACCAATTCATCGTCTGGCAACATCTTCACAGGATTTCTACTTTTCATATCTACTTTTGGCTGTTCTTTTATTACCGAAGGTATATTTAAAACAGGGCCTTTAGTAGTGTTTCCTTTTGGGTCGGATTTGGTAATGGGCTCAATTTTTAATGGTCTATTAGTAGGCAGGTCTGTCTGTGCCATGGCCCAAGCAGAGGAAAGTAGACAAGCAAGTAAAAAAAAGATGTTTTTAAAATTCATCTGTACTAATAAGTTGGAATAAAGATAACAAATACCCTGCCATGGGGAATTAACACCTTGTTAAAATCGATGAACCTCCAATATATTTTTTTATTTAGGTAAGTTTGATGTAAGAAATTGAATGAAATTTTTATGCATTATTTGCTCAATATCTGAACTGCTATACCCTCGTTTGGTTAACAGATAGGGAACTTTTTGTAAATCGGCGATGGTATCTACATCATAGGGGGATTGCTCTGTTCCAAATCCCCCATCCAAATCTGAGCCAATGCCCACATGATTGGCATTACCTGCTATTTGACAAATATGGTCTATATTATCTATCATTTGCTGGAGACTTACATTTGCAGATTTTGGTGTAGTGATGCCCCTTTCCCAGTTAGGAACCATCATCCAGGCATCCAGCACGGCGCCAATAACACCTTTCCTTTTGATGATTTCTTTAATTTGTTCATCTGAAAATTGTCTGTTATGATCTACCAAAGCCCTGCAATTGTTATGGCTGGCCCACAATGGACCTTGGTACACATCTATGGTTTCCCAAAAACTTTGGTCACAAAGGTGGGTAACATCTAAAATGATGCCTAACCTAGAGATTTCTCGTAACAACTCTTTTCCTTTGGTTCCGATACCGCCAATGGAGTCTGTGCCAAAGGCATAGGTGCCTGGTCCGTAATGGGCAGGACCAATGGCACGTAGTCCTTGTTCATATGATTTTTCTAAATAGCTAAGATTTACGATAGAATCTGCGCCTTCTAAACTAAGGATGTAACCAATAGGTGTATTTTGCTTGTTTTTGTCCCAGTTGTTTAAATGCGTTTTTAATTGGGACTTGTTGCTAATTTGTATCATATCGCCAGAATCTTCCATAGTACGATACCATGCTAATTGGCCTTGAGTTTGTGCCCAGGCCTGTTCTGGGGAATTCCAACCTGGTAAAGGGTTATTAGGTTTTACATACCTAGCGATTTGTGTAGCCATACACAGACCAATATTACCATTTCGCATGGCATCAAGCGAGACCGTGTTTTTACCGCGATCAGGTTTATCATTCATACCTTTTTCGCTTTCGCGAATTGCTTGCACTGGTAACCTTAAATCACGATTCCATTCCATGGCATTCATGGATAAATCTAAATGGGCATCAAAAATGAACATGTTAGATTGTGATTTTTTGGTTTCGTGCCGCAACTTTCCACTGGTCTATAATTTCTCCATTTTCCACCACCTGTAGATATTTGTATTTTGCTACGGTAGGACAAATATGTTTGGGTATCGCATAATGCACATCACCAATTTCAGGAATTTTCAAATCATCATACTCTACCACTAAATGTTCTTCTGATTGGCCAATTTGTTTGCCGTGGTCCAGGCTTAGGAATTCAACGCGTGGAAAAGGCATTTCTGGCGCTATGGATTTATGTCCAAGATCAAAGCATAAGATACTGGTTTTAGGTTTGCTTATTATTCTAGTCATAAGAACCGCTGCAGGAAGAAAATCCATTTCTGGAAATAAGGTTCCATAACCTACATCCCATAATAGTGTTGTCCCAGGGCTTACAATAATATTTTTTCTTTTACAATGAATGGGGAAAGTTGGCGAACCGCCAGCAATGATAATCGGAGCAGGTAATTTGGCTTCTTTTATTTTATTTCTTAATTCGATGACTGCCTCAAAAGCTGTATCACAATCTTGTTTTCTAATTTCAAAATCAGGATTTCGTAAATGACCATCGTATACATGTAACCCTTCGATTTCAAGGTTGGCATGTTCGGAAATTGCTTTGTATAATTCAAACGCTTCCATGTTTGGCATGATCCCCGTTCTGTTCATACCAACGTTTAAATCAATATATAAATTTAATGTTAGTTCATTTTCTAAAGCTAAATTACCTAATACATTCGCAGTGCTTAAATTATCAACAAGAGCAGAGAGTTTTATTTCTGGGAATTTCTTTATTATCGATACAAACCTATGCATATTGGCACCTACGGGTTGCATGGCGAGCAAGACATCTTTAGCGCCAGAAGTTGCCAATAGCTCTGCTTCTGCAATAGTGGCACATTTAAATTTGTTGATGCCATGAGCCAACTGCATTTGAATAATCTCGGCACATTTATGGGTTTTAACGTGTGGTCTAAGTTTATCGGCAGAACCACACATTTGTACCATGGTCTTTATGTTATGTGTTATCCTATCTGGATAAACTAATAAGGATGGTGTTATTATGTGCTGCGTATTTTTTAACGCAAACCAGTTTTCTTGGTTCATAGGCTTTATTTATGAAGCTCGAACATAGCTTCAATTTCAACAGCAATATTTCCAGGAAGCATCATACCAACGGCACTTCGTACACCAACACCATTTTCAGGTCCAAAAACATCGGACATCAATTCACTAAATCCGTTAATTACCAACGGGTGATCTTTAAAATCAGGCGTACAATTCACCATGCCAAGTGTTTTTACCAATCTTTTTATTCTATCGACCTCTCCAAAA
>CBFIGW010000090.1:0-13080 GCA_965662155.1 Maribacter sp.
GTTGACCATAATTTTGTAGTTGGGTTAAAGTTGATATCCAAAATAGACACAGCACCAGGAACAGTTTCAGCATTTATACTTAGATAGCCATTTTCATTACTGCCATTTATGGGAACATATCCGGTGAAATCTGTATTTCTTGGTAAGGTTCCACCTTGTGTCAACGGGTCATCTTTATAGATAATCTTCTGGAACACATGAGAAGGGGGAATAATAAAATCCGTGTTTTGACCAGAAGGGGTTATTGAAGTGAAATCACCAATATTTTGCGCTTGTGCGAATGCCGAGAATAAAAGTAGAATTAGAAATTTTAGTCTCATATGATTTTATATTATAACAACCAGCAAATAAATCATGCAGATTGCTAAAAGTTCATTTGGTTTGGGGAAGCCAGTGAAAGTAAAGACTATTAGCTATTCTGAAAAATAACCAAGGTGAAATGTGGTTTTAATCGCTCTAATGGCAATAATACTGATGCTCAGTGATGTACGGAAATCTTTAACCTAAAATCATTCCTGCAATGGTGGCCGATAACAAGGACGCCAAAGAACCTCCAAGTACGGCTTTCATTCCAAACTCGGAAAGTGTTTTTCTTTGTCCCGGTGCCAATGAACCGATACCTCCAATTTGAATACCTATTGATGCGAAGTTTGCAAAACCGCAGAGCATGTATGTCGCCATGATAATGGATTTATTGAATTTTAAATGGGGTAGTGAAGCAAAATCCTTTAATTCAGCTAATTGTATGTACCCAACAAATTCACTGGCCACTAATTTAATTCCTAATAATTGCCCCATAAGCATTATATCTTCTTTAGCAATACCTATAAGCCACATTAATGGAGCAAAGATGGTCCCAAGTATCGCTTCTAACGAAAATTTTTGATAGGATGTGTTAAGGGCAATCCAAGAATTTAAATTAGTAATATCACCCGACCATTCCAAAATACCATTGACCATAGCGATAATTGCCACAAAAACCAATAACATAGCGCCAACATTTACGGCCAATTTTAATCCTTCCGTGGTTCCATTGGAAATAGCGTCCAGAATGTTAGACCCTATTTTTTCAGATGATACATGAACATCCGTATTAACGGCTTCGGTTTGTGGGTATAGCATTTTTGAAATTACGATAGCCCCGGGTGCGGCCATTACGGAGGCGGCTAATAAGTGTTTAGCGAATAGTAATTGCAGAAGTTCGTCCTCTCCTCCCAGAAAACCAATATAAGCTGCTAAAACGGCACCGGCTACAGTGGCCATGCCACCAATCATTACCAATAAGATTTCTGACTTGTTCATTTTTTCCAGATAGGCCTTGATTAATAGTGGTGCTTCGGTCTGACCTAAAAAGATATTTCCGGCAACTGAAAGACTTTCAGCCCCGGATATACCTAAACTTTTGGATAAAAGCCAAGCTAGGCCCTTTACTACTCTTTGTATCACTCCTAGATAAAATAACAACGAGGTAAGTGCAGAAAAAAATATGATGGTAGGCAATACTTGAAATGCGAAAATATATCCAAAAGTACCGGTATCTACTACCAAGCCTTCAAAAAGAAATTTACTGCCTGCACGTGTAAATTCTAATATGCTAACGAATATTTTTCCAATTTTTTCAAATATCAATTGAACAAAAGGAACTTTTAATACCCCAATAGCTATTACGAGTTGTAACAATAGTCCTATGCCAACGGTTTTCCAATTTATTGCCTTTCTATTGGAGCTGAAGAGATATGCAATAAGGAGCAATACGAGCATTCCCAATATACCGCGCCATAAACTGTTTATAGAAAATCCATCGTTAGGAACAACATTATTTAAAGTAGTTTGTGCAACATCGTTTAAGATAGTTGTATCAGCGGCGGTGTTAATTGCTTCAGATGTCTCGGGAGATTGTGAAAATAAAAATGAGGATAGTAAAAACAGCATTGTCAACAGACATAGGTTTTTTTTCATAAAGTGTGGCTTAGTATTCCTCTAATTTCTTTTGGAAATTTCATCCCTTAATTTGGCGGCCTTTTCGTAATCTTCATCGGTAACGGCTTTCTTAAGTTCGGTTTCCAATTCCTCTATGCTTAATTCGGTATAGCCATCAGTTGCGCCGGAGTCAATCTCAACAGTTTCTCCCTCCTGTAAAATCTCATCTACCATGATACTGTTATCTTCGTCTTTATTCTCTGTTTCCTTAGATGAGAATTTTAAGAAAATACCGGCTTTGTCCAAAATGGTTTTATACGTAAATATTGGCGCATTAAACCGCAAAGCCAAGGCAATGGCATCACTGGTTCTGGCATCGATTATTTCCTCAATGCCATCTCTTTCACAAATAATACTTGAGTAAAAAACGCCATCTACCAATTTGTGTATGATGACTTGTTTTATAACAATATCGAATCGGTCGGAAAAATTTTTAAAAAGGTCGTGGGTTAATGGTCTTGGTGGTTTGATTTCTTTTTCCAAAGCAATGGCAATAGACTGCGCCTCAAAAGCACCTATGACGATAGGTAGTTTTCGGTCTCCCTCTACTTCGTTCAATATAAGGGCATATGCGCCATTTTGGGTTTGGCTATAGGAAATCCCTTTTATTTTCAATCGTACTAGACTCATAACTTATATTAACTAAAAAAAGGCTGTTCAAGTATTGGGAATCCAAATATTTGAACAGCCCTTTAAGGGCACAAATTAACAAAAATTTAGCCGTTTTGGGCCTTAAAAACCTTTAATTTTTCTATGAATTCGGGAACAACTTCAAAAGCATCGCCTACAATGCCATAATCCGCGGCCTTAAAAAACGGAGCTTCTGGGTCATTGTTTATTACAACCTTAGTTTTGGAAGCACTTACACCTGCCAAATGTTGTATGGCTCCTGATATTCCTATAGCAATGTATAAATTACTGGCTACGGGTTTTCCGGTCTGCCCAACATGTTCACCATGTGGTCTCCATCCTAAATCGGAAACAGGTTTGGAACATGCTGTTGCGGCACCTAAAACATCCGCCAATTCTTCGATCATTCCCCAATTCTCAGGTCCTTTTAGTCCTCTTCCTCCAGAAACAACAATGTCTGCATCTGCAATTGTGGCTTTGCCAACTACCTTGTCTATTTCTTTGGATTTTGTTCCAAATAAATCATCATTTAAATCGGCTGCAAATTGCTCAACTGCGGTATCTTTTTTGTTTTCATGAATGCCATAAGCATTATTGGATACTCCAATGACCTTTATTTCTGTATTGATTTTCGTATGAGCGAACGCCTTGTTGCTAAACGAGGTTCTTTTAACAACGAATGGACTTATACTTTCTGGAGCGGCAACCACATTTGGCACGTAGCCTGCCTTTAAGCTGGCCGCAAGCAATGGCGCCATGTATTTAGTGTCCGCACTAGAGCTTACAATAATAACTTTGGCACCTATACTTTCTGCTGCTTGTGCTAATGCCGAAGCATAGGCGTTAGCGTTAAAAGTCTTGAGCTTTTCATCTTGCACGTCTAAAACCGTGGTAATGCCATAATCCCCTAGGGAGTCATTCGCTTCAGCATTAATGGATACGGCAGTGGCAGTTGTGCCAAGATCTTCTGCTACTTTGGCGGCAAATGATGCTACTTCAAAAGCATTCTTTTTGAACTTGCCATTTTCAGATTCTGTATATACTATTACTGACATCTTATATTTTTTTAAAACTATTCTATTAAATTACTTTAGCATCATTGTGAAGTAGATTTACTAACTCATCTACTGTATCCGCTAGTTTTACAGCTCCTTTGGGTGCGGGCTTGCTAAATTTCACATCGGAAGTAGCATTTAAGGCCTCGGTAGGTTCAATTACATTTAACGCCTTTTTTCTGGCCATCATTATCCCTCTCATATTAGGGATTCTGAGATCACTTTCCTCGACTAGTCCTTTTTGTCCTCCAATAACCAAAGGTAATGTTGTACTTAAGGTTTCCTTACCGCCATCAATTTCTCTGGTGGCAGTTGCGTTATCACCATCGATTTCTAGGCTAATGCAATTATTTACAAAATTCATGTTGAGTAAAGAAGAGATAATGCCCGGTACCATACCGCCATTATAATCAATAGATTCCCTACCGCCAATAACTAAGTCGTAGTCGCCATTTTTTATTACCTCTGCTAGTTGCTGGGCTACAAAAAAGCCATCTGTAGGATCGGCATTTACTCTAATGGCCTCATCTGCTCCAATAGCTAGTGCCTTTCTCATGGTAGGCTCAACAGTTGGTCCGCCAACGGTAGCGACGTGTACGGAAGCTCCTTGTTTTTCTTTGAACCACATGGCTCTTGTTAATCCAAATTCATCATTTGGGTTTATGACAAACTGAACTCCATTGGTATCAAATTTGGTATCACCCTCGGTAAAATTTATTTTAGAAGTAGTGTCTGGAACATTACTTATACAAACTAGTATTTTCATTTATGAAATGCTTTTAAAATAATTGAAACGAAGATAACTATTAATTTTCAAATTTACTATGCATGCATAGTAAATTTTATAACTTTTTTTGATTCCAGTGAACCTTAATTTGAGATATATTTTGCTATTTTTGCGTGCTTTCAATTGAAAGATTAAGACAAATTTATCCATACAAATGAAAACACTACAGTTTAGACAAGCTATTGCTGAGGCAATGTCCGAGGAAATGAGAAGGGACGAGTCCATTTATTTAATGGGAGAGGAAGTGGCGGAATACAATGGAGCCTATAAGGCTTCTAAGGGTATGTTGGATGAATTTGGTGAGAAGCGAGTAATTGATACTCCTATTTCTGAGTTGGGTTTTGCTGGTATAGCTGTAGGTTCTACCATGACAGGTAACAGGCCAATTGTGGAATTTATGACCTTTAACTTTGCCTTGGTAGGGATTGATCAAATCATAAACAATGCTGCTAAAATTAGGCAAATGTCCGGTGGGCAGTTTCCTTGTCCAATTGTTTTTAGGGGGCCAACGGCCTCAGCGGGTCAATTGGCGGCTACGCACTCACAGGCTTTTGAAAGTTGGTATGCCAATTGTCCTGGGTTAAAAGTGGTGGTGCCGTCTAACCCTGCAGATGCAAAAGGTTTATTAAAAACTGCAATACGAGATGATGATCCAGTAATTTTTATGGAGTCTGAACAAATGTATGGTGATAAAGGCGAGGTGCCAGAAGGTGAGTATACCATTCCTTTAGGTGTTGCGGATATTAGAAGGGAAGGTAAAGATGTTACCATTGTATCTTTTGGTAAGATTATTAAAGAAGCTGACAAGGCCGCAGATGAATTGGAAAAGGAAGGAATTAGCTGCGAGATTATAGATTTGCGTACCGTAAAACCAATGGATTACGAGGCTATTTTAAATTCGGTAAAGAAAACAAATCGTTTGGTAGTATTAGAAGAAGCATGGCCATTTGGAAACGTTGCCACTGAAATCACGTATCACGTGCAGGCACATGCATTTGATTACTTAGATGCTCCAATAGCCAAAATAAATACTGCCGATACGCCGGCACCCTACTCTCCAGTATTGTTGGAAGAATGGTTGCCTAATTACAAAGATGTGGTAAAGGCGGTTAAAAAAGTGTTATATAAATTATAGTGAACTTTTGTAAACTATCTTAGCTTCTTCGACCAAGGTTGAGGAAGCTTTTTTTATTGGTACGCTATTTGTAGAATAGCTTCCGGATAACAAACACTGGATGAAACAAATTTTATTTTCTATACTCCTTTTTTTCGTGGCTATTGGAAACGCGCAAACCAAGGTAGGCGGAATTGTGAAGGACCAGAATGGGGAACCGGTTGCCTTTGCGAACGTTCTGTTCAAAAACTCAACAGAAGGCACTATCACCAATGATAATGGTAGGTTCTATATGGAATCGGATAACAATCATGATGTTTTGGTGATTTCCTTTATTGGATTCGAAAATATGGAAATTCCCTTAGCTTCTAAGGTGAACTATGATATGGATGTTATCATGGTAGAAGCTACTGAACAGCTTAATGAAGTTGTTCTTATTTCCGGTAAACAATCCAAAAAAAATAACCCCGCAGTAGATATTTTAAGAAAAATATGGGCCAAGAAAAGAGAGAATGGCGTGAGAAAGTTCAAGCAATATGCTTTTGATAAATATGAAAAAGTAGAGTTTGACTTAAACACCATAGACAGTGCCTTGATGAAACGAAAGATTTTTAAGGGACTGGAGTTTGTTTTTCAGGATCTGGATACTTCTAGAATTACCGGAAAAACATACTTGCCTATTTTCTTGAATGAAACCTTTTCAAAAGTTTATGGAGATAATGTGCTTAAAGAAGAAAAGGAAGATGTCCTAGGTAACAAGAATTCCGGCTTCGAGAACAATCAGGCTATCATTGCCTTTGTTCAGGATTTATATCAGAGCTATGATATTTATGACAACTACCTAAAGTTTTTTGATAAGAGCTTTACCAGTCCATTGTCAAGAACGGGAATAGACACCTATAATTATGCTTTGCGTGACAGTGCCTTTATTGATAACAAATGGTGTTATAATATAGTGTACTATCCTCGGCGTAAAAATGAATTAACGTTCAAAGGCGATTTTTGGGTTAACGATTCTACTTGGGCCATAAAGAACATCAACCTCGAAGTAACCAAAAGTGCCAATATAAACTGGGTAAAAGAAATATATATCGAACAAGATTTTGATGTGGTGAATGATTCCCTTTTTCTTCTCAAGAGGGATTATATGTTGAGTGATTTCAGTTTTCAGAAAAAAGAGGAGTCCAGAGGTGTGTATGGTAAAAGAACTACGGTTTACGATAATTACCAATTTGATCAAGTAAGGCCAAAAGATTTTTATAGGAAAGATATTAATCCACTGGATATTAATCTCATTGTAAAGGATGATGCTTTTTGGGAAAAAAATAGATTGGAGTCCTTAAACAAAGATGAAGCTGGTATCTATAAGCTATTGGATACTTTAAAAACCGTCCCTAAATTTAAATCTTACTATAACCTCGTGAGCATATTAGGTTCTGGTTATGTAGAGATAGATAAATGGAATTTAGATGTAGGTACTATTTACGATTTTTTTGGATACAATGATGCTGAAGGACCTAGGGCACGCATTGGAGCCAGAACCTATTTTGACCAGAATGATCCTTGGCGTATTGAGGGTTATATGGCATACGGTTTCACCGATAGAAAATTTAAACATGGCATAAGTGGTAAATTTCTTTTGGACCGAAAAACAAGGTTGATAGTTTCCGGGGGCAACCGTAGGGATATTGAACAGCTTGGTGTAAGCCTAACGGCTACTAATGATGTATTGGGTAGAAGTGTAGCTTCTTCTTCTTTATTAACGGTAGGTGCAAACAATAGATTAACGAATATTAATTTAAGTGCCTTAAGTTTTGAAATAGAGCCCATTACCAATTTCAGAATTTCACTTGGGGGTACTTTTAGGACGTTAAGTTCTGCTTTGCCCAATGATTTTAGCTTGGATTATATAAATTCAGAATCGCCAGGGGGCATTGCATCCGAAATAAGACAATTTGATTTTAATACACTCTTAATATTCACTCCTGGGAAAAAAACTATTGGTTATGGTGTGGAACGCAGGGATGTGAATGATACCTATAGTACGCTGCTGTTGAACTATACGAAAGGTTCTGAAGGATTTTTGGACAGTGATTTTAATTATAGTAAGCTGCAATTTTCATATAGTCAGCCATGGCAATTGGGCGGCTTTGGTAGATTAATGAGTACGGTTGAATTAGGTAAGACCTTTGGTGAAGTTCCTTTAGGATTGTTGAGCGTTGTGCCAGGAAACCAAACATTTTTTACTAATTATGGATCATTTCCTAATTTAGATTTTTATGAATTTGTAACCGATACGTATGCATCCGTACATTTGGAGCATAATTTCAACGGTAGATTATTTTCTAGAATCCCTTTTATGAGGAAATTGAATTTAAGGGAGATTATTGGATTGCGTGGTGTTTGGGGAGATTTGTCCGATAGCAATATTGCACTAAGCGCACCCGCAACTGTCAACACACCTTTAAGGGCACCTTCTGAAAAAATCTACTATGAATATTCTTTTGGGGTAGGAAATATTTTTAAAATTTTTAGAATAGATTTTAACTTTAGAGGGAACTATTTGGATAATCCAGGTGCAAGGCCATTTGGGGTAACAGGTACCTTTGGATTTAATTTTTAAAAAAGAAAAAGTACAATTTAATAACATAGATTACCGTTTGGTAAATTCTTAAAACCATTAAATTTTAACATGGCGAGTAAAAAAAGAGTAACATTTGACGTTTTAATAGAAATTCCTAAGGGAAGTAGAAATAAATATGAATATGACTTTACATTAAATAAAATCAGGTTCGATAGAACTTTGTTTTCTTCAATGATGTACCCAGGGGATTATGGATTTGTACCTGAAACTTTGGCTTTGGACCAAGATCCGTTAGATGTTTTGGTTTTGGGCACTGAGCCTACCTATCCAATGGTAGTTATGGAAGTGAAACCAATTGGAGTTTTTCATATGACCGATGAAAAAGGTCCGGATGAAAAAATAGTATGTGTACCTGTTTCCGATCCAATTTGGAGTAAGAGAAATGATATTGCAGATCTTAATCCACACAGACTTAAAGAAATAGAACACTTTTTTCAAGTATATAAAGACTTAGAAAAGAAAAAAGTAGATACGGGTGGTTGGGGTAATGCAGAAGAGGCAGTAAAAATATATCATGAATGTGTAAAACGCTATGATGAGAGCGAGCACAAAGACAAACGTACTTTCATGATTTAAATAATAAATTTTAAATTAAAAGCCACCTGTGTGTTAACGTAGGTGGCTTTTTTTATTCTGTACTATTTTACTACATTAGCAACCGCTTAAAAAAACTAAAAAAATAACTAACAAATGGAATTAATCGTAAATTATTTACCGGTATTCGGTGTCTTGGCGTTGATCTTTGTATTTGTAAAAAATGCATGGGTTGGTAAACAAGATGAAGGGGATGCTAAAATGGCTAGAATTGCCAAAAATATTGCTGATGGCGCAATGTCATTTTTAAAGGCCGAATATAAAATATTGGCCATTTTTGTAGCTGCTGTAGCGGTTTTACTATTCTTTAAAGGAAGTAATGAAGTTGGCTCAAATGGTATGGTTGCCGTATCTTTTATAGTTGGAGCTATCTGTTCTGCCTTAGCAGGATTCATAGGTATGAAAGTGGCTACCAAAGCAAATGTAAGAACTACACAAGCTGCCAGAACTTCATTAGGTAAGGCTTTAGAAGTTGCTTTTGCAGGTGGCGCAGTTATGGGACTTGGTGTTGTTGGTCTAGGTGTTCTAGGTTTAAGTGGTCTGTTTATGATTTATAGTGGTCAAGGATGGGAACTTGGTGAAGTATTGAACGTACTTTCCGGATTTTCTTTGGGTGCTTCTTCCATTGCACTTTTTGCAAGAGTTGGTGGTGGTATATATACAAAGGCGGCAGATGTAGGAGCTGACTTGGTAGGTAAGGTTGAGGCTGGTATTCCAGAAGATCACCCTTTAAATCCAGCTACCATAGCAGATAATGTTGGAGACAATGTAGGTGATGTTGCCGGTATGGGTGCTGACCTTTTTGAATCTTATGTGGGTTCTATTATAGGTACTATGGTATTAGGAGCTGCATTTACTCAAATTCCTGCTTTTCAAGGTGCTTTTGATGGTCTAGGAGCTGTTTATTTGCCGTTGGTATTGGCTGCGATTGGTATTATCATGTCTATTATAGGTACCTTCTTTGTAAAGGTTAAAGATGGCGGTAACCCACAAACAGCTTTGAATATAGGTGAGTTTGGTTCTGCTGGTTTAATGCTTGTAGCTTCTTATTTCATTATAACCAATATGTTGCCAGAAAGTTGGTCTTTTGGTGGTGAAACTTATGGTGCTCTGGGTGTTTTCTGGGCAGTACTTGCCGGCTTGGTTGCTGGTTTAGCGGTAGGTAAGGTTACAGAATATTATACAGGTACTGGTACAAAACCGGTAACTTCAATTGTACGGCAATCAGAAACTGGTGCCGCAACTAATATTATTGCAGGATTGGGAGTAGGAATGATGTCTACAATGTTTCCAATTCTATTAATAGCGGCTGCAATTTTGGTTTCACATCATTTTGCTGGTCTTTACGGTATTGCAATTGCTGCTGTAGGGATGTTGGCAAACACGGGAATCCAATTGGCTGTTGATGCTTATGGTCCAATTTCCGATAACGCAGGTGGTATTGCTGAAATGGCAGAATTGCCAAGTGAGGTAAGAGAAAGAACAGATAAATTAGATGCAGTGGGTAATACAACGGCTGCTATTGGTAAAGGATTTGCAATTGCATCTGCCGCTTTAACGGCTTTGGCTTTGTTTGCTGCCTTTATGCAAACTGCAAATGTAACTGCTATTGATGTTTCAAAACCAACGGTTATGGCCGGTTTGTTGGTAGGTGGTATGCTGCCTTTTGTATTCTCAGCTTTATCTATGAACGCTGTTGGTCGTGCTGCTATGGCAATGATCGAGGAAGTTAGAAGACAGTTTAGGGATATTCCTGCGTTAAAAGCTGCTTTGGAAGTTATGAGAGATGTTGATTCTGATATGAGTAAAGCTACTCCGGAGCAACGCGCTATTTTTGATGCTGCTGATGGTGTTGCGGAATACGATAAATGTGTGGCAATTTCTACACAGGCGTCAATTAAAGAAATGGTATTACCGGGATTATTGGCCATTGCTGTTCCTGTTGCCGTTGGTTTCATCGGTGGAGCGGAAATGTTGGGTGGCCTTTTAGCGGGTGTTACTACTTGTGGTGTTTTAATGGCTATATTCCAATCTAACGCAGGTGGTGCTTGGGATAATGCTAAAAAGACAATAGAAAGTGATGGTCGTAAAGGTACGGAAGCCCACAAGGCTGCAGTAGTTGGTGATACGGTAGGTGATCCATTCAAGGATACCTCTGGTCCATCTTTAAATATCCTTTTAAAATTAATGTCTGTTGTGGCATTGGTAATTGCACCTAGTATTGCTTTAACTGCTGATACTATGACTGCCTATAATAGTGAAAAGGCCGCTATGGAAATAGTTGCTAAATCAATGGAAAAGCGTGTTGAGGTAAATATGGATAAAAATGATGATGGAACTGTAAAAGCTGTAGTTACTACAACAGTAACCGAAAATGGTGAGGAATCAATTTCTGAGCAAGTTTTTGAAGGTACAGAAGAAGAAGTGAGAACGAAGATTGAGGCTTTTAATACTACTTCCGATGCCTTACATGTAGAGGTTAAAAAAGTAGTAAAGGAAATAGAGGAAGAAGTGAATTAAACTTCCCCTTTTTTAAAATAGTAAAGCCCATCATGGAAACATGATGGGCTTTTTATTTATTGTAGTTTAAAAGTTATAGGTATGGCAAACGGAACTTTAACGGCAGCACCCCTTTGCTTGCCAGGTGTCATTTTAGGCAATTTAGAAATAATTCGTTTGGCCTCTTTTTCTAGATTGGCATTAGGGCCACGCATATTAATATCTGTAATACTACCATCTTTATCAATAACGAACATAACATTTACTCTTCCTTGAATACCCATTTCTCTTTCCAACTCTGGATATCTAAAGACTTTGCTAATATGTTTTTGCATCATTTTGCCAAAACAGGCCCTTTTGTCTTTTACATTTTCACAGCCAGGAAACACAGGAACATCTTCAATTACCATAAAATTGATAATAGGGTCTTCGTCAACTTCATCAACTACAACATCATCTATTTCTATAATCTCTGTTTCAGGGTCACTTTCGGTGGAGAGAATTTCTGTTTCAATAATCTCCACATCATCTTCTTCTATTTTTATTTCCGGAGGTAGCACCTGTTTTATTTTTGGTTTTTCAATTTTAAATATTTCCACAGGTTCTTCTACTATATCATTTTCTAAAACGTTCATTGAGGTGTCGTAAATTGATTCATTTTCAAAGGTCTTCCATTCCAAGGCCACAAATGCCAATAGTAAAACCAGTAGCAATCCAAATACAAAATAAAGACCACTTCTTTTGTTCAAGTCTTTTTTTGGGTTCTTTTTTAGTTCCATCTTTCTTTAATTTATAGGCGTTACCATGGGTCTGCCTAGGTTAAACATTTTTTTGATTCTTCATTAAAGCTATGTTTATAAAGACCTAAACACAATGAACAATGAGCCAAGTAGCCTTTTGGGTGAGTAAAAGGATTTGGATTTTGTTTACAGATTAGATTTTAAAAGGATTACATTGTAATTTTGGGCTAATGGGACTATTTACTTCAGATAAAATACAAATCATAGGATTTCAGAGTTATGGAACACGGGCAAGATTTTATGCCAGGGGTAGGGCATTGGAGGACGAGAATATTAATTTGGAGCAAAAAGGAATTTTTAATCTCTTTTTAAATACTTGGAAACGATTTGAGACCGATGAAGTAAAAAACACACCTATTAAAATAAATTTTACGGATGTAAGAACCGTTCAAGGTGTTACGGACCACGAAGGCTATTATCTGATTAAAGAAGATTTTGAAAACTTATACCAATTGGCTAATGAAGAGGGCTGGGTAAAGTTTGAGATTTCATTTACGGATTCAAATCTGAAAAGGGAAATTTTAAATAAAAATAGCTTTCCTGGTGAGATGTTGATTCCAAAAGACACAGCCAGTTTTGGAGTTATCAGTGATATAGATGATACTATTTTGCACACCGGTGTAGTGTCTTCCTTAAAATGGAAAGTAGTGATTAACACTTTTTTTAGAAGGGCCATAAGTAGGAGGGCACTGGAAGGTACAGCCAATTTTTACCATCAATTACATAGGGGTAAGACAGGCTTGGAAGCAAATCCTATTTTTTATGTCAGTCATAGTCCATGGAATTTATACCGTTATTTAGAGTTTTTTCTAAAATCTAACAAATTTCCTAAAGGTCCTATTCTATTAAGAAGTTTTAGAACCATTTTTAAGAAAAAAACCGCTAACAGTAAACCGCAAAAGCAATTAGAAATTATTAATATTCTAAATACATATCCCAATTTATCATTTATATTAATTGGTGATAGCGGTGAGCAT
>CBFIGW010000091.1:0-12534 GCA_965662155.1 Maribacter sp.
TTCAGTAAAAGCAAAAGGGTACAATGGGCAGAGGTTAGACACCACACTCATTAAGAACGATCAATCAAAAATTTAAAAACAGGAGTCATGAAAATTAAAAGAAGAATGCTCCCAACGGCGGCAAGTAAATTTGCATTTTTTACAAATATGCCTAGAAAAGAACGTGTACGTTGGGTGCCAGCAAAAGAATCATATGCTTTGGAACTACACAATTAGCCATAAATAAAAAGGATGAGACCTAATCAATCTCATCCTTTTTTATGTTTTAAATACAGCTTTTAGCCTAATCTCTCAAGGTTATTTCTTCTTCTACACCATTTGGATAGGTAAGTGTGGCCACATCATCACATGTACCATCTCCAAAATCTACATCAACAGAAAGTCCATTCTTGTTAACGTTCATACTACCTGTATTTAAATAGCTACAAGCAAAATCTCCTTGTAAAGTAGAATTAACGGTTACGCTATAGGTGTTACCATCCAAAAGTAAATTCCAGCTACCATCTATTGTAATATAAGAAGTATCCAAACTATCCCCAAAAGTAATACCTAATGTTTTAGTGCCGTTTTCAGCTATTTCTGAACCATCCTCTAAAACTAATTCCATGTCGCTTGTAACGGAAAAAGAAATGGAATTTTCATTAGTATTACCACTAAGCACATAGGTTCTTGTACCATTAATTTTAATCTCCCCTACATAAAAATCTACATAAGAAGCTGTATATGATGCTGTTTCACTCTCTAAATTATAAGTAACGGTTACGGTACCATTTACGTTGTCGGAACCATTTAAAACACAATTATTAAAGACGGCTACATAACCGGCATCAGTGTAATCTGCACTATAACAGTCATTTGCGACCATTGCTTTGCCAGTAGTACCATTACTCATATACAATTCTGAAAGTGCCGTATCTACTACTCCTGAAACATCATCTGTTTCTAAAATGGCTTTAACTTCTGTTTGGGTTAATTCTACTTCATTGGTTGTTTCTGCATCATCACTACAACTATAAGTTACCAATAAACCTATAGTAAGAACACTTAAGTTCTTCAATATACTTGTAACACTTTTCATATTGTTTTGTTTGTGGGTTAAACCATTAAAACGATGGGTAATACCTTTTAGTATGCGGTTTGAGTGTGTTTCATCGAATATTGAAAAGGAAGTTTAGATACGAAAATTGTCACTATACCGTTAAAATCATATACGATATATTATATTTGATTTATGATCACTAAAATAAATCTACGAGATCAAGTACGGAATTATCTGCTGGCAGAAATGAAAACCGGTAGATTGCAACTAGGTAAAACCATTAATTTGGCAGCACTTTCCCGAGAATTAAACGTAAGCGTAACTCCAATTCGGGAGGCTCTAACCCAATTACAACAAGCCCATATTATTAAAGCTGTACCTAATAGAGGTTTTGTGATTGCCGAGTTAGATGTGAAGGAAGCTGAAGACCTTTATAATCTTGTTGCTAGTCTAGAGGTCATGGCACTTGAAAGTACTGAATTTGATGATGATAGTATCGCTAGGCTTAAAAAGCAACAGGATGTTTTTGAAAATTCCAAAGATGCTATTTCTAGAATTCAGGCAGATTTGGATTTTCATGAGCTTTTAACACAAGGATTTGAAAATGACTTGGCATTGCAAATTCTCAAAGACCTTAAAACACGTATTTTCTTTTATGAACGAGCCTTTACATCAGATGAGTCTTTTTATAACAAATCCGATAACCAACATGAAGCTATAATTTCTGCTATTGCCGATGATAATGTTCCCACAGCTTCCCTCCTATTAAAGATGAATTGGATGCTTATTTTAAATTATATTCAAAAAAAGTTAACAGAATAGCATTACTCTAAATCCTTTAATACTTTAGCGGCACTATCCGTGATTTTTAAATAATTTTTGTATCCCCACAATGAAATTAACGCCATAAATACCAAGGCAATCAGAATAGAAATCCATTGAATTGGTTTCATTTCCGTTAAAAAAATATTTTTGTTGGATAAAATTTTAGAAGTTACCGGTACAATTAGGAACATCATAATAAAACTTAAAACAATACCTATTTGCTGTAGTTTTAAGAGATTGTTCTTTGCCGCGGTATATCTCACAAGATTCTCTTTATAAGTACCTTTTAAAATATCTACATTTTTAATTTTGCTGATTGCTTTTAAAACCAAAGTGGGTAATATGGTCAAAAAACCAATAGTTGCAACCCCGCATACCATTAAATACCAATTGTCTAACTTTTGGAAATTTAAAATTACCAATAGTGCAATACCATAACAAACCACTGCGCCAATGCTTTCATAATTTGCCAATTTTGTAAATTTATTTCTGTAGCTATCTTGTGTCATTTTCAATATTATTTCGTCGGTTAATTTTTTTTGACTTTCCAATTCACGACTCATTTGTTGCCAAGCAGATTGTAATTCCTCTATTTCCATTTTAAGTTTTTTTTGTCATGTTATGCTTCAACTTTTCTTTTATCCTAGAGATACGGGTGCCAACATTGGAAGGTTTAAGACCTGTTATCGTTGACATTTCCTTATAGCTTTTACCCTCCAACAATAATAACATAAGGCCTTTGTCCAATTGGGACAGTTTTCCAATATGGGTGTATAATAATTTTAATCGCTCCTCAAAAACTTCATCTTTATTATTGGCTTGAACCCAAATCATTTCGGTAATGGGCATATAGTTTCCTTTTTTCTTTGCTTTTTTTAAATGGGTAATAGCCGTGTTCATGGCTACCCTATACATCCAAGTACTAATTTTGGATTCTTCACGGAAGGTGTCAAAATATTTCCAAAGCTGATACACCACCTCTTGAAAAAGGTCTTCTTGGTCCTCCTTGCTGTTCGTATAGATTGATGTTACCTTATACAACAAGCCTTGATGTTCCCTTATTAAATCTGCAAAAACATGCTGGTTGGCCATTTGGGTTTTTAAATTTATTCATAAGTATAAGAACAAACTTATTTGTCACAAAAGTTTAAAAAAAAATATTTATATAGCTACGTAACGCAACATTTTTAAGGGTTAGAACGTTTTTTATTCAAAATTTAAAGTATGCAGTTTTTAAGCAAAGAAATTGAAGCATTAACCAGAAGGAAAGAAACAGCCTCCTTGGTCAAAAGAGAAATTTCATGTGGTATTTTTCAAGATGTTGACAATACACCAAAGTCGGTTCACAGTAAGGAAAAGTAACGTATTTTTTTACTTTTCAAAAAGTGTGGCATCCAATCCCGGTATTAGATTCAAGGCATTTTTATAATAGACCTTTTTAAGTACTTCATCTGGGAGGTTTAACCCATACATTGCCCAAAAGGCATGGTATTTCTTATAGTATGGGAAATACTCATCGTTACTTTCCAATACTCTAAAATAAGTAGGAAACTCTTCTGGTTTCCAACTGTCCTTTCCAAATAGTATTCTATCTTGGTATTTGATGAAAAATTCCCTTGCTTGTTGTGGTTGTCTTCCCAACTCTGCTATGACTGCAGCAATGCCTACATTCATATTGGGCATGGCATCTAAAAGTTCTCCAAGCTTTTGTAAGTTATTTGCATACCAACCCATATGTGCATTGATAAACTTGGTTTTAGGATGTTTTTTAAAGACATTATGTTGTTCTTGGATTATTTGCTCCCATGGTGCCGGATCATTGGCAGAACGTTTTCTTCTTGGGTGTGTCTTAAGCTCTAACCAGCGCTCGTTATCACTGTTCATATCATCCCAAAAAGATTTTGGATCTGCCGCATGAATCAATACAGGAACGCCCATTTCAGCACATTTGGCCCATATGGGGTCTAATCTAGGGTCGTCTATGGCCAACCTATTTCCGTTTTTATCTTTATAGCGTAAGCCCAGACTTTTATATATTTTAAGCCCTCTGGCTCCGTTTTTAATATCCTGTTCTAATTGATTTGCAGCCTTATTGCCCCAATTTTTACTACCAACACCTTCAAAATCTACATTTGCAAATACCACAAAACGATTAGGAAAACTTTTATTGATATTTTCCACTTTCTCTTTGAGACTGGCACCGGACCCTCCGCTTAAATTTACCATAACTCCTTCATTCAATGCTTTCATATCTTCAAGAAGACTGGTCAATTTACCTACTGACATATCTCTTTGATGACTATGAACATCTATAAAAGGAAATTTGGCACTTTCTATTTCGTTTCCTGGAACCACTAGGGTTGACTTTGGATTGTATTCCTCAAAACTCATTTCCTGAGCAAGTAAAGAGTTATTTAGTCCTATTGATAGTACTAAACTTAGTATTAGTATTTTGTTTAATTTACTTATGCTCATGTTTTATGGTATTTGTTGTTTTTAATAGTGTATTATAATCATCTGCCGTATCAATATCTGCAATTAACTTTCCGGCATTTTTAAGTTGAATTTTATTGTGTTTTTCACGTAAAATATTTTTGGCACCAGAATCCCCTTTTAAAAGAGAAAGGTCCTTAAACAACTTAGCTGGGAAAATAGCAGGTACACCAGGTCCCTTATCGTATTCTGTGGCAATTACCTGGTTGGGTTCTTCTTTAAATTCTTGTATTAATTCGCTAAAATAATCAGAAGTTAATAAAGGTTGGTCAGCCAAACAAACCAATATACCAACATGTATTTTGTTTAAACCCATCACGTATTTAGCACCAAAAGCAATGCTACTACCGATACCATTTTCCCAATTTAGATTGGTGATGGTAGTTATGGCATCCATATTTATTTTTTTTTTAATTTTTTCAGCATTACTTCCTAAAACAAGTACAATAGTATGCCCTTTAATTTCTTTAAGGGTATTTAGGGCATGTTCCAATAAGGTACCCCTACCCCATGGTAACAATTGTTTCGTTTGCCCCATACGGCTTGCATTACCAGCGGCCACGACCACTATTGCTATGTTGTTGTTTGTATTCAATTATGTATTCCCTTTTTCTTATTCTTTAGCATTATGGGCTCTTGTTTACGTATATGTGCCAAAATTTCGGCTAGAATAGAAATAGCAATTTCTTCAGGACTTTCTGCACCCAAATTTAGACCTGCAGGACCATGTATTGTTTCAAAAAAATCATAATCCACATCTGGATATAGCTCCATAAACTCATTAAATAGTTTTTCACGTCTTTTACTAGGCCCCAATAATCCAAAATACATTGGTGTAACCTCTTTTAATGCAAAAAGATATTTTAAATCCTTCACATAACTATGGGTCATCAAGACTATTGCAGTTTGATGGTCTATTTGTGCAATGGGTAGTTCATTTGGCTCCACATCGTGTAAGGCATCAATACCTGGGAAGTCGGAAATACTTTTGCCTTCTGCCGGGACTGTACTTACCATAACCTCCCAACCCATTTTTATTGCCAACTGTGAGAGTATTACCGTATCATGTTCTGCACCAACAATGAACAGTTTATAACAAGGTTCAAGTGTTTGTTCAAATTTTAAGGTAGAAATACTGACATCAAAATTTGGCTGCAATGGAATTTCTGTTCCATTATATTGAAAATAAGTTCCCATATTTGAGTGTTCCCCGTATTCCTTATGATAGTTAGATACCATTGTAAAGGAATTACGATTTTGTATTAGGGTATTGAAAGTTTCCAATAACGTTTCACTAGGTGAAAAAGGCTCAATCAATATATATAATATGCCTTCACAACCCAGTCTAAATCTACCGTCATAAGTCATCATTTTCGACTTTCCGGTTTGAAAAACACTGTTTGCTTGGAACAACACTTCTTTTTCAACACAACCACCACTTACCGCTCCGGTCATTTTACCGTTTTCTGCAATTAACATTCGTACACCAGGTCGCCTATATGAGGAACCATCTAAGTGAACAACTGAAGCCAATACCGTTTTAAGTCCTTTTTGTTGATAGCATAAAAAATCTTTAAAAATCCTCTTTATTTCGTGTGTCATACTGGCTGGGCCAATTACCTTGGCATTATAATTTGGTTAAGAAAAATACCTATAAGCACTAGGATATTAAAAGGTTTGACTATTCTTTAACAATGTTTAACATATTTTTTAAAATAGCTCATAATTTAAACAAAGATTATCCGTTCTGCTTGTTGAACTCAAATTGTATGTTTATGAAATTAGTATTAAAAACCTTTGGTTTTATTTTTTTCCTTTCCCTATTTATTTCATGTGGTAATGCAGATGATGATGTAGATTATAATTTAAACCTTGGAGAGGGTTTAGGTAAAGGTATTCCTGTAGATAATTGTTTAGGCTTGGATGAAGGTGAATTGGTTTTATCCATTCAAGAAGAATACACCACTCTGCCCGGTAAAGTTTCTATTTTCTTTAAGGTTTCAGATACAGATGGTAATCCCGTACCTGGATTAACGGCGGACCAGTTTACGATTTACGAACAAGGTAGAAATGACGATTGTTTCAATACCATATCTACTTCTGAGTCTTTTGCCAGAATTTCTCCAAATTCACAAATATTCAATAATAATACCTTGTTGGTATTGGACTTAAGTAATAGTGTATTGGATAGCAGTTTGGAAGAGTTAAAGATTGCAAGTACAAGTTTTGTAAATAATGTAATGCCAACTACTGACCAAGACTCCTTTAAAATGGCCATTTACTGGTTCGATGGTGAAGATGAACTTCATCTCTTGAATGCATTAACACCGTCTAAATCTGAATTGATTGCTGCTATTGATGGTATCACACAGGATATTAGTTCTGATCCGTCAACCGATTTGTATGGAGCAGTTATTAAAACCACGGACATTGCTTCTAATCTTATACAGGAAACTACATCTGGCGGTAATATTGGTGCAGCCTCGGTAGTTATATTTACAGATGGTACAGACCAAGCATCTAGATATACCGAAGATGCTGCATTAAAAAAGGTAAATGATGCAAATGCCAATATATCTTTCTTTAGTATTGGACTTGGCAGTGAAATAGATACTCAAGTATTACAGGATATTGGTAAGACATTTAGCGTTTTTGCGGGTAATAAAGATGAATTGGAAAGCACTTTTAATGATATCTCGGAAAAGGTATCAGAACGTGCTAATAGTTTCTATTTATTCGAGTATTGTAGTCCAAAACGTGATGGAAGTGGTGTAAACAATTTGGCTATACAGGTGAAAACCGGTTCTAGGGAAGGTGCTGTGCAAACTAAATTTAGTGCCAATGGATTTACAGGAGGCTGTGAATAGATAATAAACAGTATTTAGAAAAAAGAGGTGTAGAAATACACCTCTTTTTTTGTTTTTATATTCTTGAAACAACTCACTTTATATCAGTTCATTAATAACAAAATTGTTAAAATTATACTTCTAAAATTTACCATTAAAACATCTATAATTTGGTTTTTTCCGTAGATAACTACTGAAAACACTAATATAAATTTAAAGAATCTTTAAAATGAAAAAATTATCAGTAGTTGGTTTACTTTCTATTGCCCTTTTAACTTCATGTGTTTCAAAAAAGAAATACGTTGCTTTGGAAGACAACCTATCTCAAACACAAAGTAGATTGACCAAAACCCAGGTTGAAAAAGAAGAATTGGAATCAAAGTTTGCCAAAATAGAAGCTCGTGTTGCAGAGTACAATTCCAAGATCAACTCTTTAAAGGAAATGAACGATAGCCAATACTCTACTGTGGATGATGTTGCGGTCATGAGTAACAATACAAAAGCTAACATGCGAAATACATTAAAAAATGTAGATCCGGCAAAATTAGCTGAAGCAAAGACATTACAGGATTCAATGAATTTAGCTGTTTCCTATAAGTTGAAGCAAAGCATCTCTGATGAAGATGAGGATGTAGATGTGAGTATTGATAAAACCGTAGTGATGATAAATATATCAGATGAGCTCTTGTTCAACACCGCTAGCTATAGAGTAAGTAACAAAGCTGAAAACATACTTAAAAAATTGGCAGAGGTTATTAAGTCGGAACCAAGTATGGAAGTTATGGTTGAAGGCCATACGGATTCAAGAACAATAAACACCCCAATGGTTACAGATAACTGGGACTTAAGTGTAAAACGTGCTACTTCAATTGTTCGTGAATTACAAAACAAGTATGATGTGGACCCTACACAGTTAATTGCTGCCGGTAGAAGTAGTTATTTACCATTAGTAGAAAACGACACAAAAGAAAACATGGCCAAGAATAGAAGAACGAAAATTGTTATTCTTCCAAATTTGGATAAATTCTTTGCCTTATTAGATACCGCTAGTCTATAATAATAGTTATTATACGAATAAAAAGGGAAGCAAATGCTTCCCTTTTTTAATGGCCCCATTTTTTAGCATGGTAGGGTATTTGTTTAGAGAATTGTTATATAATCACAACACCCTCATTGATTACCAAGCAACCCACATCCTAAAACTATGGTATTACTAAATCTAAAATATAGATATTATGGATGTTATCAACGAAATTGCAAAACAGAGCGCCTTGGCAGAACTTTCAAATCTTTTTAAAGGAATCGTATTGTTTATTTTCACCTCAATAGTTTCAATTTTAATGGTTATGCTTGTGAATTTATTACTTTATGGCCCGTATATGAATATTCAATATGGCTACTAGTTATCTATAAATCATGGCATTGGGAATTTCCCAATCGTTAGAATCTAAATCGATTAAAAAACCATTGATTACTGCATATTTTAAGACTCCATCTTTTTCCAGAAAAAACGTTGGGTTTAGACCAGGTTTTAATTGAAACTCGGGTATCTTGTAATTCTTGCCAATTAGATGTAATGAACTTTTGGAATTTAATAAAGTAAGTGGAATACTATTCACCCTTACATAACCATACCCATTTTTTAAAAGAGTAAAATTATTTAAGTTGTTTGCGTCACCTACTGTATTCAAAGCCGTAGGGTATACCTTCGCAGGTACTATTTTAAAACCAGTAGCATCCAAGGTTTCGTACCCATAGTAGGTAGATAGGTCTCCTTGGTCCAAAATACGGCTACTATACCAAAAATTATCATGTTCATCGTAATCAACTTCTAATTGATTTATACCTAAATCTATAATGTAATCATTATCTAATAGTTTGTAGGATGCATTTGTAATCTTTAAATCAAAAAGTTTACGGTCGTTTTCAGGGATTTTTTCATAATCCGCTAAAGGAATCGTTTTATAATTTTGTTTTGCTATTGTATATATTGCAGAAAGTATGGAGACATAGTTTAATTTACGGATTTCTTGTTTTTCGGTATCATTTGGATAGCCGCCGGATTCTATAAGTATGGTACTTGTACCCCATTTTTGAATATTATCTCCAAATGCCCTAGGTTCAAAATCATCATTATAACGGCCTACTTGTCCTGGAGCATATTTTTGAATGATATTATTCATGTAAACTATAATTTTCATAGCATCTCCCCTTTTATCATTTATTTCCTTCTCATAATTATACGCAGGTGCCAAATATGAAATTGTAGCCGGTTTTTCTGTTCTTTCCGCGTTGTAATACGTGCTTTGGTCATGGAGGTTAAATCCAAAATTGGCCTCAAGGCTATCTCTTACTCTTTTTAAGGTTTTTGATTCAGGCGATTGTAATCTTAGTGCATCCCTGTTAATGTCTACACCCAATAAATTTCTACGTTGAAACAACTCGGCACCATCAGGATTGAGCATAGGAAGAAAATGAATTGTGAGTTTGGATAATATCTCTGCTTTTTCGGTTTTAAAATCGGGACTGTCAAAAAAGTTCAAAATATCAAAAATAGCTTGTGTTGCCGTTGGTTCGTTACCATGCATTTGTGACCAAAGAAATACTTGTGTATCTCCTTTCCCTATTGATACCAGTCGTAAATCCCTACTTCCAATAGATTTGCCAACATTAGTAACCATAAATTGTTCTTTAAGCCCTATTTTTTCCAGCAAAGGTTGAATATCTGAATGTTTAATACGTCTTTTGTTTAAGCTTTGCTCTTTATAGTTTTCATAAGTTTCATAGAGTTGACTGGTAAGCTCAGAATTTTGGCTATATCCAAAAAAAGCTACAAATAGTATTACAAAAAAAGTTAATGTTCTGATCATTTTGGTAGTTGTTTAAAATTTAGGTCTTTTACAGATTTTCGCACTTTTGTCATAAAATCTTCTCCAGGATCGGTTTTTACCGTTCTGTATCCTGCATCTTTTTCTAGCCAAAGAGGGTGGTCTTCGAACAAGGTGTATTCATAATGCCCAATTAGGTAATCTATATGGTACCTATCCGCTAAATTACGAACTAACCAAATATTAGATTTTAGTTGTGCTTTGGTCAATGGCAAATCTTCGGTACCGCCGATATTTTCTATTCCAATGGCACAATGGTTTAGACCAATTACGTGTCTGGCCATTTTTGTTTCTGGCATTAGTCTATAAATGGTACCGTCGCGGTCTATCATAAATTGCGAACTAACGTTTAAACCACTGACATTTTTAATGTCTGGTCTCCAGTTAGGTAAGGTTGCAGGATTAAAAGCTTCAAAAGATTCTTTAAAAGTTGGTATTACCGTCCAATGGAGCACAATCATTTTAGGAATGATTTCAGGACTGTCCTGTTTCAAACCATATCTATTTTGAAGGTATTCTAAGGTCAATATTCTTCTGTTTTCATCAAAAGTTATTGGTTTATCTACAATAGTCATTTGTGTACTGCACGATACAAATAAAGTTATTATCCCTATAAATACTAAAAATCTCATTTTATTCTTTTTTAATAGTATCTCGTTCAACTGCATAACGTATGGTAATTTTTTTTCTACCCCATTCTTTAGCTTTTTCTACATTTTCGCCCATATAAATATCTATCCTATTTTGCCATCGTTGGTGCATTTTATCTTTCACCAAATAAATACCTTGGAACGTGTCTAATTTAACCATTGTATTGTGGGTAAGCCCTTTTTTTAAAAGGTCCCTTGAAACTGCAATCCATTTAACACCTGGTTTTATACTGTCTCCCCATGCCGTAATTTTTGGATGCTTATAGGATGTTTGTCCCGGAATAGAGTTATAGGCAGTTGCTGTGACTTTAAGTGGCAGCCAATCATATTTTGGCGACAATTGACTTTTATCTTCTTTACAAGATATTAAAGTGATACATAGCCAAAAGAAGTTAATTGGTTTCAAGTTATGTTTATTTTAGACTATTTTCTAGTATAAGAATATCAGCATTGCTCTCTTTCCATTTAGTTTCTAAATTCTTAGGAACCGGTGTGAATATCTGGTCAAAAGAACTTAAGATAATGTCTTGATCACCATCATTGTCTATGTCTGAAGAATCCATAAGATACCATCTATTGGATAAAGCATTGTCCAGTAAATAGGTTTCAAATTCATATGTACCTGAATTTTTATTTTCTAAATAAACAAAAGTATATTCCGGTCTGTGATTATAATCGGGAAATGTAGATAATAAGGCAATATCGATATCATTATCTTGGTCAAAATCTTTTGCTACCACCCTTGTGGCCCCATTTAATGGAAAAAAATAAGTTTCTTCAAAATTATTGGCACCATCATTTAAATGAATTCTTAATCCATGATATGGTTTTTGGGTATAGGATTCATCCGAATTATCACCATTAACGGTAATAATGTCTAAATCACCATCGTAATCATAATCAATCATTTCAAACCAACTACTGCCATATACAGGGCTAAATCGAATTACTTTTTCACTTTCAAACTTTAAAGGTGACTTTTGATATAAAATAGTAATTCCTTCGTCCCCTTGGGAGGATAGAACGACAAGGTCATCATTGCCATCACCATCCATATCGGTCACTTCAACTTTAATAATTCCTGGTTGATTTATTAGTATTTCTCGTGTCAAGGTGTCTTTTTCATTTTTGCTCCATAGTGACAGTTGCCCACCTAAATCTCCAAATTCGCTGATTATATACTCATTTTCACCGTTATTATCTAAATCGGTCACAAGAGAATGAACGGGTCTGTGTAAAGGACTTATTAAATTTCCCCTCCCTTGACCATCGTGCAAGATTACACTACCGGATGGTATTTCGGAAGGTAATAAAGTACCCATTGTTGTAATATATGTAGTATCTTTTAACTTCTTTATGTCACTAATTGGAGTCCTGTAATTCCCCAATCCTACACTTTTAAATGTTTTAATATCATAGCTTGTTAAAGTACCCCTATTGCTTCCAATAAGAATACTTTGATGTAATGAATCAAATCCTACAAATGTTATGTTGTTACTAATATTTTTGTCCAGTACGATAGGAATTTCTTTGAATTGATTATTTTTCTTTGCTCTGAATGAGTTCTCATTAATTTCTAGAGAATCAGGAGCTAAGTTTATTATATAAGATTTTAGTAGTTCCCAATCGTTTACATCAATTATAGGTTTGCTTGGAAAAATCCCCTTCTTTATAATTATAGACTGTTCATTAAAAGGTAGATTGTAATAAGGATGATTTTCCTGGCTAATTATACCCATCCTAGTAGCCATGGCAGGCAATACATTGTTTTCCCAAATATCTTTTGGCAAGTC
>CBFIGW010000091.1:12544-13075 GCA_965662155.1 Maribacter sp.
GACAACTGGCACAGTAGGTATCATAAAGCACTACTTCCCTTTTTTTAGATTCTATAGAACAAGATTGAAAAATTAAACCTCCAAGTAGTATTAGAATTAGTTTAGAATTCATTTAAAGCAATCATTTAAAAAGGTTATTTCTGTATTAAAAATTGAAGATACCTATACTTTTTTTACACAAAAAATTCTAATTGATTAAATTAGCAATGCGATGAAAAAAGAAAAGAAACCGGATAATATAGTCTTTGATGAGACTAACGAAACATACAACAGTAAGGTATTGCCATATGCAAGTAATTTATCAGCGCCAAAGATTGATCCACCAGATATAACTACTTGGAAAAATACAAATATTGTTAGTGCAAACAATCTTCTCAAGGCTAAACACAACGCCATAAAAGAGCAGTACCAAGCCCTTATGGAAGAATATGAACTTAATCGTTTGGTTTACGAATCAAAAATTAGTTTTGAACCCATAGTTGGTAACGTGTACCATTTGTATCGTTCAAAAGATCAAAGTACATTTTTGTC
>CBFIGW010000092.1:0-12769 GCA_965662155.1 Maribacter sp.
TTCTTGCCACTGCTTTTTAATTATATAATAATCTGGTACACGAACAGAATCACGCACCTGAAAATAATTATAGTAGACTACATCAACCGTTATTGGACTTTTCCTATCATATTTTAATCTTGGTAATCCCGTTACGGAACTTATTAAAGTATCTGCTTTATAGCCTTTAAATTTTAAAATGGTACTTTTTGTACTATCCACCAAATAGGATATTGGGTAGTATTCTTGTTTTAGAAATTGCTCGTGTGACTTATTTCTTAACTGGCGTATTGTTTTTCCGTTGGCATCTGTTATTTTCAATAAATTCCATAGTATCGCGTATGTGCCTTCTACTCTTTGTTTATAGGGCTTTAGCATATGTGTCTCTACCATTAGTCCTAAAGTATTCCATAATGTGGTATATCCGGTAGAGTATCTTGGGTGATCCATAAATTGTTGGAATCCCGTTTCTGGTGGTTTGTTGAAAATATTTACATAAGGTGTAATGTCCCATTTACTGAATGCAAGGGAGTCCAATAGCTCTGGCATTAAGGTCTCATTCATATATTTGCCCAAGTCGCCACCTAACTTATTGTGTTGAGTGAAAAGATGGGTTAAAGTATATTGATAATCTGCCCCGTTACTGACATGGTTATCAATAAAAACATCTGGGTTAACCATGTGAAATATTTTCGCAAATGTCTTTGCGTTTTTTGTATCACTCTTAATGAAATCCCTATTAAGGTCGTAGTTACGGGCATTACCTCTAAATCCATAAGATTTTGGCCCGTTTTGATTAGCCCTGGTTGTACTGTTTCTGTTTAAAGCACCTCCAATGTTATAAATAGGAATGGTAGCCAATACAGTATTTTTTGGTGCAGTAAGTTTTTTACTTGCAAGATCTCTGTATAACATCATTGTGGCGTCTATACCGTCACTTTCGCCAGGGTGTATACCATTATTTATGAGTAATATGGATTTTTCCTTGGCAATTTTTTGAAAATTAAAGTCGCCATCAATATTGAATGTTACTAAATGCAGTGGATTTCCGCTATCAGTTTCTCCAATAGTTTGAATATTAATTTCTGGAAATTCTTTAGCAAGGTTTTTGTAAAATTCAATGACTTCGTTGTAGGTTGCGGTTTCTAGGCCATTTGAAGTTTCAAAGGTCAAAGGGAAATCCAATTCTATTTCTTTGGTCTGCTTTTCGCATGATAAAAATAGAACGGTAATCAATAATAGAACAAACCTCATAGTATATGACCTTAAGTTAAAAAGTAGAAAACTTGGTTTAAGGCATAAAAATAAGGAAATCAAATAAAGTATTTTTATGATGCTACTTTGGTGATTTTGGCAATTTCATTTTTGTTTAAAGGTTTGTTGTTGTAGGTAATTAAATGATGGGTTTTGTCTTTGTAAAACTTAAACTTTTCGTAATCTATAGAATCAATTGAGGATGTTACAATATTAATTCTAATTTTTTCTTTGGTAGGTAATTTGATAAATTCTTCCAAGAATTGCCATCCATCCATTATAGGCATATTAATGTCCAAGAATATTATTTCAGGTAGTGGCTGGTTTTCAGCAGTTTTTTGCAACAAAGCATCAATGGCAATTTTACCATTAGCATAGGATTCTACTTGTGCATTATCTATAGTGGAATTCAACATTTTTTTAATGCCGAAAACCGTAATAGGGTCATCATCTACTATACCTATGTTTTTAATTTCTATCATTAAAATATATTTCAAATTTGGTTCCTTTTCCTACCGTACTGTCAACAGTAATTTTCCCATTCATTGCCTCAATTTGATTTTTTACTATATAAAGACCAATTCCTTTTGCGTTTCCGTGAGAATGAAACGTTTTGTACATGCCAAATAATTTATCGCCATATTTATTCAAGTCAATACCTAAGCCATTGTCTTCTATGGTTAAAATAGTATAGTCTTTAGTTTTCTTTGATGAGAACTTAATTATTGGTGACCGATCAGGATGCCTATATTTAACGCTATTGGATATAAAATTCATTAGTATACCTTCCAGATAGGTAGGAACAACTTTTATAGTATCACTTTTAGATATACTATTTATAATTTCAGCATTATGTTCCGTTAGGAAATGGGTTGATTTATTAGCTATCTTATTTAAAATACCATTTAGGTTTATAGTTGATTTTTTGGCATCTATTTGGGTTGTAATCGCAACAACATCATTTAAATTATTTAATGTTTCTAATAAGTTGCCAGAAGCCGTAGTTAGCATGGTAACTATTTGGGCTTTTTCATCTTCATCGGTTTCATGTACTAAAAAGTCTAATAACATAGAGAAATTAGCGCTATGTGATCTGAGGTTATGGGATACAATGTGGGCAAAGTCTATTAACTTTTTATTTTGTTGAGATGTCACAGATATTAAATTTCGGAGCTCTTTTTCTTTTTGTTTAATATTTGAAATATCTAGACCAATACCTACTAACCCATTACTGATACCGTTTTCATCTACTAAGGGTATCTTTGATGTTAAAAAGGTAACATCTTTACCATTCTTTTTATGATAAACCACCTCTTCGCCAATGATTGGCTTTAAACTGGTCATCACCTTAATATCTTGATCTGTTAACCGTTTTGCGGTTTCCTTATCGTAAAGGTCATAATTATTTTTTCCAAGCAAACTATCTTCGCTGTCCACTTCTAAAAACTCACATTCAGATTTATTGACAAGAATTTTTCTTGATTCTGTATCTTTAATGTATACATTAAGAGGTAAGTTATCTACCAATGTTTTTAACAACTTCTCATTTTTTTGAGATTCCAAATTAGCAACTACTTGATCATTGATATCTTGATAGGTCCCAATAAGCCCTATTAGTTTATGATTTTCGAAAATAGGTTTGCCAGAGGACATTACCCATTTTTCATTGCCGGCTGCGGTGATTATCTGAATTTTAAGATTCCAAGGCAATCCTTTTTCGGTAGCCTCATAAAGGGCCATAGAAAATGCGTTCCTACTATGACCTTCTTTATAAAATTCCGTGGCAGCATCAATATTTGGAATATAATTATAAGGGACTTCATGAATGGTTTTGGTCATGGAACACCAAGTAACTATTTCGCTTTCAATATTATATTCCCACATTCCGGTTTTGGAAATTTCCGATTGTTGACTTAATAACATTCTGCTCTTTTCCAACTCTATATCACTTTTAATGATGTCTGTTATATCATTAATATGTAAAATGGCACCAATAATATTTTCATTTGTATCGTACCATGGAGAGTTAGACCATTCATACCAAAGTTCATTATTATTCTCAGGATTACCATGCTTTTGTACGCCCATTGGGTTTGATTGCCCTAGAAAACAATCCTCTAATACGCTTTTCCATTTAAAACTTACCTCAGGAAAAACATCAAAAATCCCTAGGCCAATAGTAGGTCTATAATTATTATAGAATGTTTTAATCCATTTATCGGATGCATGGATAATTTTAAAATCTTTATCTATAAAAACCGTATTTGTAGGAAGCTGCCTAATCAAATATGAAGGCTGTAAAATTTGGGGGCCTTTTATCATAGAGGTGTATTTTCTTACAAACATATACGATTTGTACTATTGGGTTTAAAGTTTGTTGTGAATGGTCAAAAAGTTGTTGTGATGGTTCATTTCTTTATGTTTTATTAAAGTGATACTCTTGCCCAGTTTGCTTTTTGCTTTAATTTTTGCCATAATTCCCCATTTTTGGTATTTAGTAAAATAGGCACTTACAATAATGAATGCGCTTTTAGTTGGGACTATAGTCGAAAGTATTTGTTTAAACCAGTCTGGTGTACCAGATCTGTTAATTTTTGAATCAAACACAAAATAAGAATATTCCTACGAAAATATAGAATAATTCTATTATAAGTTCCGTTGCGGCTTGTCAAAAAAGGTTTTTGATAACTAGTATGTGTGTGGTGAATTAGGTAATTTACGATGAAATGCGCACCGAATCGGGAACCAAGCCGGTATAATCGCCTCCATTTCTTATAACATCCCTCACAATAGAAGAGCTGATGTATGATTTTCCGGAAGAAGTTAAAAGAAAGACCGTTTCAATTTCGGATAGTTTTCGGTTGGTATGTGCAATTGCTTTTTCAAATTCAAAATCACCTGGGTTTCGTAAACCACGAAGAATATAGTTTGCATTCACTTTTTTACAAAAATCCACTGTTAGCCCCTCGTAAGTAAGCACTTTAATTTTTGGTTCATCTTTAAATGCTTGTTTAATAAATGATATACGCTCCTCTAATGAGAACATATATTTTTTGTCCGCGTTTTTACCTATGGATATGATAAGTTCATCAAAAAGGGTAATGCCCCGCATTATAATGTCATGATGTCCTAAAGTAAGTGGGTCAAATGAACCAGGAAAAATAGCGCGCTTCATAAAAAATAAAATTGTCTTTAAAATTAGTTAATTTAGCCTAGAACTTCTTGTATGGCATTATTAAATAATTGAGATAGGTTAATTCCTGCTTGTTTGGCTTGTTGTGGTAAAATGCTTTCTGTTGTAAGACCTGGAGTGGTATTCATCTCTAACAGATAAGGTTCGTCACCAATAAAAATGAACTCACTTCTAGAAAATCCTTTCATTTTTAAGACGTCATAAATTTTTCGGGCCAAATAGGTGACATTTTTCTCTTGTATTGATGAAATTCTGGCCGGAGTAATTTCTTTGGACTTTCCTTCATATTTGGCCTCATAATCAAAAAAGTCATTTTCGGTAACAATTTCGGTGATAGGTAAAACTTTAGTCTTGCCTTGGTATTTAATAACACCAACGGAAACCTCAGTCCCATTTAAAAACCCTTCAATTATTATTTCATCATCTTCTTTGTACGCTATTTCAATGGCTTTTTTAAGTTCTTCTTTCTTATAAACCTTAGAAATGCCAAAACTACTTCCTGATTTGTTGGCTTTTACAAAGCAGGGCAGTTTTACTTTTTCTATGATATCTTCCTCTTTGATTTCGTCACCTTTATTAAGGTAATAGGAGGCAGCGGATTTAATTCCATAAGGTTTAAGAACACTCAATAAATCCCGTTTATTGAATGTTAAGGACGCTTGGTAGAAACCACAAGAGGTTTGGGGCATGTTGATTAACTCAAAATAGGCCTGCATTAACCCATCTTCTCCGGGAGTACCATGAATGGCATTGAATACACAATCAAAAGTAATTTTGTTACCTTTTAGATCAACGCTAAAATCAGACTTGTTAACTGGAATTTCTTGTTGATTTTCATCTACATATACCCATTTTTCCTTTAAAATATGTATTCTATATGGGGAATATAAATCCTTATCCAAAAAGTCGTAAACTACATTTCCACTTTTTAGTGATATTTTATACTCGTTGGAGTATCCTCCCATTATAATTGCAATATTCCTTTTCATTTGATAAACACCAATATTTTCACAAAGATGTAGTATTCATGTTAAACAAAAAAGTGAATTCTATCGATGGTAACTTTTTATTTAATAATAGCAGATAAAATATCAACTAAAAAATGCATGATTGGGTATATGGGCATTTCTTATATTTGTACCGATAATTATCATACATGAGAAATTTTTTAAATTTTTTGAAGAGCAAGACCTTTTTAATTCAAATAGGGACGGCAATACTATTGGCAGTTATTTTGGTATTTGTTGTTTTACGTTGGTTAAGTGCTACCACTAACCATGGTGAGTTTGTAGAAGTGCCAGATTTCTCTAAACTTTCCGTAATGGAAATGCGAAAATCTATTGAAGATTCTGGTTTGCGATATGAGATAGTAGATTCTGCGAATTATAATCCAGACTACCCTAGATTTTCGATTATTACCCAAGACCCATCTGCAGGTGCCAAAGTAAAAAATAATAGAAAAATTTATTTTACCGTAAACCCGTCAGGTTATAAAAAAGTTACCGTTCCCAAGATTGTTCAGGTAACTAAAAGAAACGCTTCTTCAATGTTAAAAGCCGTTGGGTTAGATGTGCAGCGGGTAACCTACGTAGATGAATTAGGAAAAGACATGGTGTATCAAATAAAATATAAAGGGAAATATGTTAAGCCGGGAGACAAACTTCCCAAAACTTCTAAATTGGAATTAATTTGTGGGAACGGAAAAATTCCAGACCGTGCTGTTATTAAGGCCAATTCCGATTAAATATGACACCAACGGCAAATCCCGAACCGGACGATAACGAGCTTTTTGAACATCATAGATTTTTAGCATCTAAAGGTCAAGAACCGTTAAGAGTAGATAAGTTCTTAATGAATTTTATTGAAAATGCAACCCGCAGTAAAATACAACAGGCAGCAAAAGAAGGGCATGTTTGGGTTAATGATTCTATTGTAAAATCTAATTACAAGGTAAAGTCAGGGGATGAGGTAAAGGTGCTTTTTGAGCACCCTCCACATGAATTTTTGTTGGTTGCAGAGGATATTCCTTTAGATATTGTCTATGAGGATGATGTGCTTTTGGTCGTAAACAAACCTGCCGGTATGGTGGTACACCCTGGTCATGGCAATTATTCTGGAACGCTTATAAATGCGTTAATACATCATATAGATAATTTACCGGCCAATAGTAATGAAAGACCTGGACTTGTACATAGGATAGACAAGGATACTTCTGGTTTATTGGTAATTGCCAAGACGGAAGCAGCCATGACTCATTTGGCAAAACAATTTTTTGACAAAACTTCGGAAAGGGAGTATATAGCCTTGGTCTGGGGGAATGTAGAGGATGATGCAGGTACAATTATTGGTAATGTAGGACGTAACCCTAAAAACAGGCTACAAATGCACGTTTTTCCAGAAGGCGAAGAAGGCAAGGAAGCGGTAACCCATTATAAGGTTTTGGAAAGGTTAGGTTATGTAACTATGGTTTCCTGTAAGTTGGAGACGGGTAGAACACATCAAATTCGTGTTCATATGAAATATATTGGCCATACGCTTTTTAATGATGAACGATACGGTGGTGACAAAATTTTAAAGGGAACTACCTTCACCAAATACAAACAGTTTGTGGATAATGCTTTTAAGATCCTACCAAGACAAGCACTGCATGCCAAAACACTAGGATTTGTACATCCCGTTACGGGAGAACAAATGCGCTTTGATTCTGAAATACCAGAGGATATTCAAATGTGTATAGAAAAATGGCGAAATTATAGTAAAAACAGTTCCTTATAAATTTACCTAATACCACTATCAAAACTCTTTTTTGCCCAATAAGGACAATACCAAAAATCCTTTTTATTTTTATCTAAACTAAAATTGCTAAATGAAAATTGTTATATCGCCAGCTAAGTCTTTGGATTTTGAAAAAGAACTGCCTACCAAAAAATATTCTCACCCAGAATACCTAGCACAGGCAGAAAAAATAAACAAGGTTTTAAGGAAAAAGAAACCTAAGGCACTATCGGAATTAATGTCTATTTCAGATAATCTTGCACAGTTAAACTGGGAGCGTAACCAAGAATTTTCCGTGCCTTTTACACAAGAAAATTCCAGACCTGCAATTTATGCCTTTAACGGGGATGTTTACACCGGGTTGGATGCGTATACCATATCAGAATCAAAATTAGACAGATTGCAAGATTCATTACGTATTCTTTCAGGGCTTTATGGCATTTTAAAACCTTTGGATTTAATGCAGCCTTACCGCCTAGAAATGGGAACTTCATTAAAAGTGGCCAGAAAAAAGAATTTATACGATTTTTGGAAAAAAACAATTACCGATTCTTTAAATTCAGAATTAAAAGATGACGAGCTTTTTATAAACTTGGCCAGTAACGAATATTTTGGTGCAGTTGATGCGAAATCACTAAAAGTACCCGTGATAACACCAATTTTTAAAGATTGGAAAAATGATAAATTAAAGGTGATAAGTTTTTTTGCTAAAAAAGCAAGAGGCTCAATGGCGCGTTATATATTAGATTCTGGGGCGGAAACTTTAGAAGATATTAAAGGTTTTAATTTAGATGATTACCAGTTTAGTCAAGAACATACCTTAAAAGAAAACCAACCTGTTTTCATAAGATAATTCAACTTAAGAAGTGTATGTTTTTCAAAAAGAATACAAATATACTTTATCATAAGTGTTAGAGTAATCATTCTCCATTATTTGATAAAATATAATCTTGTTGTATTCGTTCTTATAGTATACTTAACATAACAAGTTATGGGTCTTAAAAGGTCATTGGTATCTATTCTAATATTATTTACAATAGTTTTTATTTCTTGTACAGATAGGGATGATGATGTAGCATTCGTGAATTTACGTATCAAGAATAATACGTCTTTAGTGTTTAACCAAGTCCAAGTGATTGAAAAAGATACTATTTACGAGAATATTGTTGATGGTGGTTATTCTAAATATTATGAATTTGATGAGGCGTCTGCTGAAATGAACCTGACCATAGACACAGATTCATCTACATTTAATTACCAAGCTCAAGAGACAATTCTGGATTCACTGCCAATTGGTTTTTATACCTACGAGCTTTCTTTAAACGAAGAGAATCAAATTAAATTAAACTTCATTATAGATAACTAGGTTATTTCTTTTTAGAAATTTTTATCTTTTCCTCAGGCGTAGGTTTTCTTTTTATTTTTCTTGGCCTTCTGGCGCCATAAGAATTATTGGCAATTTTACCCCTTTTTGATTTTTTGTCACCTTTCCCCATAATACACTATCTTGTTTGTTTTAAAGTTAACAAATTATAGTGCCAATTACTAGGCATAACCAGCGTATTTTATGGCGGTAAACTTTTTTTGTTTTGTTTAAGCATATACACCCATATAAGCCTTTCTTATTTGTTGACACTACCAAGTTGATTGTAGGAACATTGCCACCACCAAGATTTACAATAGGAGCACTAAAAGAACGCGATGTAGATTTTTGTTATGGAAGTAGAGATGGACAATTATGGCCAATATTAGATGCTATTTTTGGACTAAACCTATTATTTGAAAATACAAATGCTGCAATTGAACAACGTATGTCTTTTTTAAGAACACGTAAAATTGGTATTTGTGATATTGTAGCTTCCGCAGAAAGAGCTAAGATTGATGCATCGGATATAGGGATGCAGAATGTGAAATTAAGGAACATTCTTGATTATCTTGAGCTGTATCCAAATATAAAAACATTGTTATTTACTGGTGGCAACAGTAAGAACGGTCCTGAGTATTTTTTTAGGAGACACCTAAAAGAGTATGAGTTAAGTTTGGAGGAAGTTAAGTCTACTATGCCTAGAATACACAAGTTTGAACATCCTAAAACCAAGAATATTATTAAGACAGTTTCATTAATTGCTCCTTCAGGTGCAGCAAATAGAGCGGTAGGCAGTTTGCCGGAATATAAAAAGTTGAAAGCGGATAATCCAAAATTTAATACTTTGGATTTTAGAATTAAGCAGTACCGTAGATTCTTTTAGGAAAGTGTACCGGTTCTAAACTAAAAAGAGCCTTGTTAAAAACAAGACTCTTTCACGAGAACACTATATGAAAATGAAAAAAATTATTTACTTATTTACAATTCAAATGTAGGTAGCATTCTAGGATTTTTACAATTATTGTTGTCAAACGTGTTGTTTTTGTGGTTTCTTAATTCTATTTTGTTATTTACGAATTTTCATACCTACTTTTCTAATAGAAAATATGATCTTTATATCGCTATTAGAAGAGTAAGAAAATGATTTTTTGTTCTTAATTAAAGAAACTAAATTGATATATGCAGCAGTTAGAAAGATTAGAGGAGTTTAAGAAATCTGTCCAAAATAAATTCAATGTCTACAATAGTCTTTTCCTAAACTTACCTTACAGGAATATAGAGAATGTTGGTATGTTGATTCCGCTATTGATGGATCAATCAGAAAAAGGACTAAAAAAAGGATTAAATCCAAAAGAAATCTTAGAAGGATTCTTTCACAACTTTGCTGAAATAGATTCGGAGAAAGAACGTATAGACTTTATGTTCCGTATCATTCAGTACGTTGAGCGTCAAGTAGTACTTTATGATAGTGTGGAGGATGCGGCATTTCCTAAAATTCATAAGCATAGTAGTTCACTTTCCTTGAAAGATTATTTTCAATTGGTTGAACGCAATAATTCTTGGGAAGATATTGCGGATAAATTGGACAATTTTAGTGCAAGGTTAGTGTTAACTGCACATCCAACACAGTTTTATACACCAGCAGTTTTAGATATCATCACCAATTTAAGAACGTTGATACTGGAAGATAAAATCGATGAAATAGATGTTGCCTTGCAACAATTAGGTTTAACATCATTGATCAACGCAAAAAAACCAACGCCCTTAGATGAAGCTAAAAATATCATTTATACATTAAGACATGTCTATTATGATGCAATTGGGGAAATGTATTCCTATATAAAAGGAAGTGTGGGGTCACGTAAATTTGAAAACCACGATATAGTAAAGTTAGGATTTTGGCCAGGAGGAGATAGGGACGGTAATCCATTCGTAACATCTGATATTACCAAAGATGTTATGAACGAATTGAGAATAACATTGATGAAATGTTATTATAACGATTTAAAAAGACTGCAACATAAACTTACTTTTAAGGATGTACAGGGGCCTTTAAATAAACTACGAGGTAATTTATATACGGCCATGTTCGATCCCAGCAAGGATGTTGGTTATGATGATATAATAAACCCACTTAACCAAATTAGGGAATCTTTAAAGGATAAATACAATAATTTATATATCAAGGATTTAGATAAGTTTATTGATAAGGTTAAAATATTCAAGACGCATTTTGCAACTATAGATATTAGACAAGATCATAGTATGCACTTAAAGGTGATGAATGCTGTTTTACAGCAGAATGGCTATATAACCAACGATGTAAGCGAATTATCGGAGGAGAAATTAATATCTATATTAATTAATGATAAGTTAAACCTTTCGCCAGAAGACTATAGTGAAGAAATTGTAAAAGATACCATTAAGAATATTGCTCAATTACAGAGTATACAGGATAAAAATGGTGAAAGCGGGTGTAACCGATACATTATAAGTAACTCTGAGGATATTTATAGTATTTTATTTGTTTATGCTCTATTTAGATGGTGTGGATGGGGTGAAAAGAAAATCACGTTTGATATAGTACCTCTTTTTGAAACCATGGATGGTATGGACAACTCAGAGGCTACCATGAAACAATTGTTTGGATTAAAAGAATACAGAGAGCATCTAAACAATAGAGCCAACAAACAAACTATTATGTTAGGCTTTTCCGATGGTACAAAAGATGGTGGTTATTTAAAGGCCAATTGGTCTATTTTAAAAACCAAGGAAGTCCTTTCTGAAGTTTGTAAAGAAAATGATATTGCTGCCATTTTCTTTGATGGTAGGGGAGGGCCACCAGCAAGGGGAGGTGGTAAAACACATCGTTTTTATGCTGCTCAAACAAATAAGGTAGCAAATAATGAAATTCAGTTAACCATACAAGGGCAGACCATTACAAGTACTTATGGCACAAAAGAACAGTTCATTTACAATAGTGAACAATTATTAACAGCGGGTCTTTCCAATACCATTTTAGGAAAAGAAATTACTATTTCTGATGAATCTAGAAAACTTATCGAAGAATTATCGGAGCTAAGTTTTGCCAAATATGATGATTTAAAGCATCACGATAAGTTTATGCCGTATTTGGAGAATATGAGCACGCTTAAATATTACACTAAAGCTAATATTGGTAGTAGACCAGGTAAACGAGGCAATAAGGCCAAATTGGAACTTACAGATTTAAGGGCAATTTCGTTTGTGGGTTCTTGGAGTCAGTTAAAACAAAATGTACCTGGTTATTTTGGTATAGGAACGGCACTAAAGAAATTGGAGGACGAAGGAAGGTTTGAAGAAGCGCAGTCTTTATACAACGAGGTGCCATTTTTCCAAGCATTGATGATGAATAGTATGATGAGTCTTTCCAAGTGTTATTTTGAGCTTACAAGCTATATGAAAGAAAATGATGAATACGGTGCTTTTTGGGAAATTCTTCTGGAAGAGTTTGAACTTTCAAAAGCCATGCTTTTAAAACTTTCCGGAATGGAAATATTAATGGAAAAAGAGACCATTTCAAGAGAGTCCATAAAAATCAGGGAGAATATTGTATTGCCATTGTTGGTAATTCAACAATATGCACTTCAGAAAATTGGTGAGCAAAGTGAATTTAAAGAATTATATGAGAAGATAGTTACTCGTTCCTTATACGGAAATATTAACGCGAGTAGAAACTCGGCTTAATTATTTTAATTTTACCTAAATTATATCAATTGGTTTTTGGCTCAATTTTTGTCGTAGTAATCTTAAATATATAATGAAATACTTGCCATTAATTCTAGTAATGTGTACAAATTTATGCCTTTCACAAAACAGGGACTACTATGTTACTGTTGTCGAAGGTATGGTTTATGATAATTTAGGCATGCCAGTTAAACGTGCTATACTTTTTAAAGATTCAGTTAAGACTTTTGTCCGTAGCAATAAAAAAGGAAAATTCAAGACCAAAATACCTTCGCAAACTCAAACTTTGTCTGTTTATTCTAAAAAGCATGGTATTATTACTAAAAATTATGAGGGCGAGAGTTTAGTTGAGTTCAACTTTTCTGGTGATATTGCTCAATTGACGGAAAGGAATTTACAAAATCTGGGATTCAATATAACGCCTCTCAGAAAAGGAACTATTGATCCCTCCCGTTTCAAAGAATACTCGGATATTT
>CBFIGW010000093.1:0-12746 GCA_965662155.1 Maribacter sp.
TTGAAATCCATAAAGGGATATGCTTTCTGTATATGTGCAATCTTTCTACCTAACGATGTTAAAAATTTTTGATGTGCTTCACTTTCAGGATTAAATGGTCTATGTTGCAAACCGCGTTGAACCTCATCTACTTTTTTCATGCCATCGGTAATACCATCGTTAATCCACACCTCAACAAACTTCTCCCAAATATAATCGATTGCCGTTTCGTTAGGGTGAATCATATCCTTGGCATAAAAGCGGTAATCCCTAAGCTCATCCATCATAATTTCATAGCTTTCAAAATACGAAACACGAGGTGAAAAATTTGAAGTTTCTATAGTTTGATGAATTGCCGTAATAAGATGCGCTTTACTTCTTTGATTTTCTACAAAGCCGTCTTTTAAATGCCTAACAGGAGAAACCGTAAAAATGACTTGAGCTGATGGATTTACAGATTGTATTAAGGTAATAATTCGCTTTAAACTCTCTTTCACCTCATCAACACTCAATAACCCTTTTTTAAAGTTTGACTGAGGTACCTTATGGCAATTTGCTACAATTTCACCGCTATCTCTATTACGATACACCCAAGCCGTTCCTAAAGTAATTATTACATGACTTGCCACTTTTAATTGCTCACCAGTTAAATCTAATGCCGTATTTAAATCCACAACCAGTTGTTCTTTGGATGGGTTACTTAAACAAGAATGCACATCAAAACATTGCCATTGCTCATTCTCTTGGAAGACGTCTCCTTCGTTGAATTGTTCTTGAGTTACAGCTTTTTCAATCAGCTTTTCAATTGCTAAAGGATGAAACAAAATACCAAAAGGATTCTGCAATCCTTGAAATTTGTAATACGATAGCTTAGCCCCTATATTTTCTGAAAAACAAGAGCCTAAAATCAAAATTTGACTTTGATAACTAATGTGATTTTCGACTCTTTTTAATGGAATTTGAGTTTGTAGTTTCATGACATTTTATAGGTCATTTAAAAGTACAAACTTAATCTTCTTTTTACTAGAAACTAAATACTACAGTTTATTTAAATTAACACTGTAATTGACAAATTAAAACAAAGTTTTCTTACATTAATCATCTGATTTTCAACATTATACCGTTATGAAATATAAAATTATCAAGATACTATCACTTTTAATATTACTAACCTGTATTGTCGGATGCAGTGAAAGTTCTTTACTTAACCCAGATGAAGTAACAATAAATGAAAACACACCCGAATTAGATCTGGTAAAGGCTAAAAAAGAATTTTCAGAATTTTCTTTTGAGATTGGTGATAACGATTTTGAATTGAATGTATTATACAATAAAAAATGAGCATTTAGATTAACTGTACCAGAAATAACTGATGGTGAGTTAGTCCCTCTTTTTATAAATATGCATGGTGGTGCATTAAGACAAAACAACGATATTCATAAATGGGGAGATTGTCTGCTTGGCCCTACTTTGGATGAGACTAATATAAAAGCATACATTTTAAGCCCTAACTCGCAAGGATACCTGTGGTTTACTGAATTTAATGAGGCACAAGTTGTCAACTTAGTGAAGTTTGCTATAGAATATTTGAATGTTGACCCGCAAAAAGTAGTGGCTTTTGGTATTAGTGATGGGGGTTTTGGGAGTTGGTTTTTTGCCGATACCCATCCAGAACTATTCTCTTCTGCCATTGCTATTGCACAGGCTTATGGTCTACAAACGGATAGTAACGGAATAAAAAAAACCGAAGTACCTGTATATGTTATACATGGCGAGTTCGATGAACTATTCCCTTTTACCAATACAGAATCATTGGTAGAACTATCTCGGGGCGCGGGAAGTGAAATAGAACTTGTCAAGGCAATAGGCTTAGGCCACAGTGCGTCCTGTAATTATCAACCTTATGTAAAAGATGCAGTTGAATGGTTAAACACTACTATTTGGGCATAAAGATATTATTCAAGATAAGTTTTTGCCTTTTCTAAAGCTTCAGCTATACCTCCTGGATTTTTACCTCCTGCCGTGGCAAAAAATGGTTGTCCACCTCCTCCACCTTGTATATACTTACCTAATTCACGAACAATATTCCCCGCATGTAAGCCTTTGGCAGCAACCAATTCCTTAGAAATATAACAGGATAATAAGGCCTTACCATTTTGTTCCGTAGCAAATAAAAGAAAAAGGTCATTTTGGTTTTGCCCCATTTCAAAGGAAAGATCCTTAATACCGGCAGCATCCAAATCTACCTTTTTCGCAAGAAAACGAATTCCGTTTATTTCTTCAAGCTCATTTAACAAATCGCCCTTAAGGTTCTTTGCCTTATCCTTTAACAAACTGGCTATCTGTTTTTTCAGATCACTATTTTCATCTTGCAAGCTTTTAACCGCTTTTACAGGATCCTGAACATTGCCAAGGGTGTCCTTTATTTCATATAAGGCCCTGTTATTTTCAAAATAAAAATCCTTTACTGCATCATTGGTTATGGCCTCTATCCTACGAATCCCCGAAGCTACCGCACCTTCCGATTTAATCTTAAAATGCCAGATATCACTGGTGTTTTGAACATGGGTTCCTCCACAAAGCTCTATAGACTTGCCAAATTTAATAGCCCTTACCGTATCTCCATATTTTTCCCCGAACAGTGCCATGGCACCGGCATCTATAGCTTCTTGCATGGGTATGTTTCGGTGCTCCTCCAAAGGCAAATGACCATCGATTCTAGCATTTACAAAATCTTCTACCTGCCTTAATTCATCAACGGTCATTTTAGAAAAATGGGAAAAATCAAAACGAAGGTACTTCGAGTGTACAGCAGATCCTTTTTGTTCTACATGCGTGCCTAATATTTCTCGTAATGCTTGATGCAATAAGTGAGTTGCCGTATGGTTGGCCTCTGTACGCTGTCTTTGTTTTACATCAACAACCGCTTTAAAGTTACCTTCTAATGTTTTAGGCAAGTTCTTGGTAAAATGAACGATTTCATTGTTCTCCTTTTTAGTATCGATTATATAGACTACATCACCACTTGTAGTTTCCAAATATCCCTTGTCTCCAACTTGTCCGCCACCTTCCGCATAAAAAGGCGTTAAATTAAATACTAATTGATACTGCGTACCTTCTTTTTTGGTAGTGATTTTTCGGTATTTGGTGATTTTTACATCGGCCTCCAACCTATCATATCCAATAAACTCTTGTTCTCCATCAACCTGTAAAATCTGCCAATCTTCCTTAGAGACCGCTGAAGCGGATTTAGAACGATTTTTTTGACGTTGCATAGCTGCCTCAAAACCAACCTCATCCAACTCATATCCTTTTTCACTTAATATAAGTGCAGTTAAATCTATTGGAAAACCAAAGGTATCATAAAGCTCAAAAGCCTTTTCGCCATCTACTTTCTTTGTTTTGGTATTCGCAATTATGGTATCTAACAGCACTAATCCTTGATCTAAGGTCTTTAAGAAAGAATGTTCCTCTTCCTTAATTACATTTTCCATTAATTGTTTTTGCTCCTTCAATTCAGGAAAAGCATCACCCATACTTTTTACAAGAGCAGTAACCAACCTAAACATAAAAGGTTCTTTGGTATCTAGAAAAGTAAAACCATATCGCACCGCACGGCGCAGTATTCTCCTAATAACATAACCCGCTCCCGTATTACTGGGCAATTGACCATCCGCTATGGAGAAAGCAACCGCACGTATGTGATCGGCAATTACGCGTATAGCAATGTCCGTTTCTTCGTTTTTACCGTATTTTGAGTTGGTAATGGTCTCTATTTCACGAATTAGGGGCGTAAAAACATCGGTGTCATAATTGGACTGAACATTCTGCAACACCATGCACAAACGTTCAAATCCCATACCTGTATCCACATGTTTAGAAGGCAAATTCTCCAATACGCCATCAGCCTTTCTATTGTATTGCATAAATACCAAGTTCCAAATTTCCACCACTTGTGGGTGGTCTTGGTTAACCAAACTAGCCCCTGATATTTTTTCTTTTTCTTCCTGGGAGCGGATATCTACATGAATTTCCGAACAAGGGCCACAGGGACCTTGATCACCCATTTCCCAAAAATTATCTTTTTTATTGCCTTTAATAATACGGTCCGCTGGAACAATTTTACACCATAAATCATATGCTTCATGATCCATTTCTAGTTGATCCGCATCATCACTACCTTCAAAAACAGATACATAGAGACTATTCTTATCGATCTTAAAAACATCTGTTAGCAGCTCCCATGCCCAAGCAATGGCCTCTTCTTTAAAATAATCCCCAAAACTCCAGTTCCCGAGCATTTCAAACATGGTATGGTGGTAGGTATCCTTACCAACCTCCTCGAGATCATTATGTTTACCGCTTACTCGGAGGCACTTTTGCGTATCAGTGACCCTAGCACTTTTAGGCTCACTTATTCCTAAGAAATACTCTTTAAATTGATTCATTCCCGCATTGGTGAACATTAAAGTAGGGTCATCTTTAATCACCATAGGCGCCGAAGAAACGATTTTATGATTTTTACTTTTAAAATAGGCTAGAAATTGATTTCTTATATCCTTGGAATTCATCTAAAACGCTAAGCTTTTACAAATTTTAACTGTTTATGGAAAACAATTTTTATATTTGTTTGTTATGTTAAAACTAAACCACAAAAATAGGATAAAATCCCTTTATGTCTAAGGTAAAATACTATTACGATCCGGATACACTTTCATATAGAAAGATAGAACCAGTAAAATCCAAGCGCTATAGAAACATTGGTTTTTTCTTTTTAGGTTCCTTGATTTTTGGATTTTTAGGTCTAACCTTACTTCTAAACACTAATCTTATAAATACTCCAAGGGAACTCTCTTTAAGTCGCGAGGTCAAAAATTATGAATTACAGTTTGAACTGTTGAACAAAAAAATGGAACAGATTGAAGATGTTTTGGCCAACATTGAAGATCGCGACAACAATATTTATAGACTTTACTTTGAGGCCAACCCTATTCCAGAGGAACAAAGACGAGCAGGATTTGGTGGTATAAACAGATATAAGTCCCTAGAAGGTTTTAATAATTCTGAAATGGTGATTGCCACTACGCAACGTTTGGATATTATTAAAAAACAAATGGCCATACAGTCCAAATCTTTGGATGAGATAACCAAACTGGCAGAAGAAAAAGAAAAACTATTACTATCGATACCAGCAATACAACCTATAAACAATGAAGACCTTACTCGTATGGCCTCTGGTTATGGTTGGCGTTCCGATCCTTTTACAAAAGCGAGAAAAATGCATTATGGAATGGATTTTACCGCCCCAAAGGGTACTCCTATCTATGCTTCTGGTGATGGCAAGGTAACAAGAGCGGACAACAATTCCTCTGGCTATGGTAAGCATATACGTATTGAACATGGATATGGGTATTTAAGTCTGTACGCCCACTTAAGCAGATACAATGTAAAGAAGGGGCAAAAGGTAAAAAGAGGAGATTTAATTGGTTTTGTTGGAAGTACCGGACGCTCGGAAGCACCTCACCTACATTATGAGGTTTGGAAAGAAAAAGATCGTATAAATCCTATTAACTTCTATTACGGAAGTTTATCTCCCGAAGAGTTTGAGAACATGCTAAAATATGCTAATCAAGAAAACCAATCTCTGGATTAATGCAAATAGAACTCCCTGAAAAAAGATATTATGGAATTGGCGAGGTTGCCAAAGCATTTGGCGTAAACACCTCTTTAATTCGTTTTTGGGAAAAGGAGTTTGATGTACTTCAGCCTAAAAAAAATGCCAAAGGGAATAGAAAGTTCACTCCCCAGGATATTAAAAACCTTCAGTTGATCTTTCACTTGGTAAAAGAACGTGGCTTTACCCTAGACGGGGCAAAAACACACCTTAAAGAGGAGAAACAAAAAACACTTACCAATTTTGATATTATCCAGAAATTGGAACGTGTAAAAACAGAACTTATTAAAATTAAGAATCAACTATAAACACAAACACTACCATGAAAAAAGGATTAATCGCACTTATCGTACTCGCCGTTATTGCATTTGGGCTCTACCAATGGGGCGTTGGCTTTAATAATACGGCCATTAGTTTAAAAGAAACTTCAACTAAAACATGGGCAAACGTAGAAAGTGCCTACCAACGTAGAAATGACCTTATTGGCAATTTGGTAAAAACCGTACAAGGTGCCGCAGATTTTGAAAGAGGAACCTTAACCGATGTTATCGAGGCACGTGCCAAAGCGACCTCTGTAAGCATTGACCCAACCAATATTACACCAGAGCAATTATCCCAATTCAATGAAGCACAAAGTGGTTTAAGTGGGGCCCTCAGCAGACTTTTGGTTACCGTTGAACGGTATCCAGATTTAAAGGCTAATCAGAATTTTTTAGAATTACAATCACAACTAGAAGGAACAGAAAATAGGATCAATGTAGCCAGGGATAGATTTAATGCCACCGTAGAGCCTTACAACTTACACATTAAAAAATTCCCGAATTCCATATTAGCTGGGTTTCTAAATTTTGATGAACTAGCTTATTTTAAATCCGAGTCAGGTTCTGAAAAAGCACCAGATGTAGATTTTAATTTCGAATAAGTAAACTATGTCTAGAGTTGAGGATTTTTTGACTGCAGCTGAAGAGCAAGAAATTGTTGACGCTATACTTAAGGCAGAAAAAAATACATCTGGAGAAATTCGTGTACATATTGAGGCCCATACCAGGTTAAACCATTTTGATCGTGCCAAGGAAGTTTTTCACTTACTTAAAATGGACAATACCAAAGAAGAGAATGGAGTACTGCTCTATGTTGCCGTAAATGACAAGAAATTTGCTATTTGTGGGGATAAAGGAATTAACAAAGTAGTACCTGATAATTTCTGGGAAACCACAAAAGAAACCATACAGGAACACTTTAAAAAAGGAAACTATAAAGCAGGTATCGTTGCAGGAATACTTAAGGCAGGCAAAGAACTCGAGGCACATTTTCCATGGCATCATGGTAGCACAAATGAATTGAGCAATGAAGTATCTAAAGGTTAGTCTTGTTGTTTTTCTTTGCTGGATACTTCCGGGATATGGGCAATTTAACATACCCGAAAAACCTGCATTGCAAACCAGTGTTTATGACTACCTAGACTTACTAGGAAATCAAGAAAAAAAGACGCTAGGCAATAAACTCATTCGCTATTCCGATAGTACTTCTACACAAATTGTAATAGCTATTATCGGGAGTACGGAAGGTGAGAACATAAATTATCTAGGAGCCCAATGGGGGCAAAAATGGGGAATTGGCCAAGAAGGAAAGGACAATGGCATTCTCATTATTTTAGCAAGGGACGATCGTAAAATTGCCATCAATACCGGTTACGGTATAGAAGCCACCCTTACGGATGCCTTATCCAAAAGGATTATAGAAAACATTATTTTACCAGAATTCCGAAACGGAGATTATTATGGGGGACTAAACAAAGGGTCAGATGCCATATTTCAGGTATTAATTGGAGAATTTAAAGAAGAACGCACTTTTAACAACAATCAGGGAATCCCTTTTAAGTCTTTCCTGCCGTTTATAATTTTCATGGTTATTCTCATCATTCTATGGAGTAGAAAAAGTGGTAATAATGGCGGACGTGGTGGACGCAAACGTGGTTTAAGTCCATGGGATATTATTATACTCAGTAACATGGGCAGATCCAGTGGCTCTGGAAGTTCGGGTGGCGGATTTGGCGGAGGCAGTTTTGGCGGCGGCGGCTTTGGTGGCGGCTTCGGCGGTGGTGGTTTTGGAGGTGGCGGCGCTTCTGGAGGTTGGTAAATTTTGTAATTTCAAAGCAACCTAAAGGAGTATATTCCGTCTATAAATAAACACCCCATTTTGCTTATGAAAAAGCATATATTACTGTTCTTAATATTGACGATATCACTAAATTGTGATGACACTAAAATTGATTGTAGTACTGTTTTATGCATAGGCCCACCAGTGCTTCTTTTTGAAGTTTTAAATAGCGGAGAAAATGTAATTGAAAATGAAACCTATACCCTTGAAAATATTACAATAGAGGGAACTGATGCCGATACTTTTGTTTTGATGAAACAAAGCTTTGAAACCGGTTTAGGAATAAAAACGGGAGTTTCAATAGAAAATGAAAACTGGATTCCAAAAGCCTACGATATAACACTTAAATTAGGATCGGACTTTGCTTTACCTGTAGAGATAGGCATAGAACTCAGCGAAGCGGAAAGTTGTTGTGGCGGTATTCCAATTGTCAAAAGTGTTGTAATCAATGGAGAGATTCAATCGTTAAACAACGGCAATATCTTTACCATTGAATTGTAATAATCGTTACGGGGTATTAGCAATATTTCCGTACGAATTATTTCTTCCTCATAAACACATCTATTGGAACACCAGAGAAATTAAAGTTATCCCTTATCTTATTTTCCAGATAGCGTTTGTATGGCTCCCTAACATATTGTGGTAGGTTACAGAAAAATGCAAATTGTGGATAGGGTGTTGGCAACTGTGTGCAAAACTTGATTTTTACGAATTTCCCCTTATATGCTGGTGGTGGGTAGTTTTCAATTAAAGGAAGCATCACATCATTGAACTTTCTTGTCTGTATCTTTTTATTACGATTCTCATAAACTTCTACAGCGGTTTCAATGGCTTTGAAAATACGCTGTTTTGTCAATACAGATATAAACAAAATAGGAACATCAGTAAAGGGCTCAATGGCTTGTTTTATACGCTGTGTATATTGTTTAATGGTATTGGTTTCCTTATCCTCTACCAAATCCCATTTATTCACCAATATTACTATTCCCTTGTGGTTTCTAGCGGCCAACCAAAAAATGTTCTCCACCTGACCGTCAAATCCCCTGGTAGCATCAAGCAACAATAAACAAACATCACAATGCTCAATGGCCCTAACGGAGCGCATTACGGAGTAAAATTCTAAATCTTCCTTTACTTTGGATTTCCTACGGATTCCGGCCGTATCTACCAAATTAAATTCAAAACCAAACCTATTGTATTTGGTATCAATACTGTCTCTTGTGGTACCGGCAATATCTGTAACAATATATCTTTCTTCACCAATAAGTGCATTAATAAAGGAAGATTTTCCTGCATTTGGCCTACCTACAACCGCGAATCTTGGCAAGTCACTTTCTTCCTCTTCAACCTCCGGTAATTCCTTCACAAGTGCATCTAAAAGCTCTCCCGTACCACTGCCGTTAATACTTGAAAGTGTGTAGTAATCTCCCAAACCTAAAGAATAGAACTCAACTGCATCTTCTGCTCTCATGGCATTATCTACCTTGTTTACGGCAAGAAAAACAGGTTTATTTACACGACGCAGTAGTTTGGCAACGTCCTCATCCATACCTGTTACCCCGGTCTCTACATCCACCATAAAAATAATGGCATCGGCTTCTTGGATAGCAAGCTCCACTTGTTTGTCTATTTCTTGCTCAAAGATGTCATCACTACCAAGAACGTAACCACCAGTATCAATTATAGAAAAGTCTTTTCCATTCCAGTCACTTCTGCCGTAATGACGGTCACGGGTTACCCCACTAACAGCATCAACAATAGCTTCTCTACGCTGAATCAACCGATTAAAAAAAGTCGATTTACCCACATTTGGCCTTCCCACAATAGCTACAATAGCACCCATATCTTTTAATTTGGCGCAAAGGTAGTATTTAATGCGTCATATAAACAACCTGCTGACATTTAATACCATCTAAGCTATTCTATAACACTTTATTTAAAGGAATTAAACTAGAGGAAGATTTAAGGTAAGGTTCCCCAATTTCTCTATTTCGAATTTTCTTGGCCGGTGACCCATATGCTACAATATGGTTTTCTATGTTATTTACGACTAGAGACCCTGCTCCTATTACCGTATGTACACCTATCTCTATACCGTTGATTATGTTTACACCTAAACTAATTGCAGAATATTTACCTAATTTAAGATTACCACCACAACATACTCCGGGTGCCAAACTTGAAAAGCTTTGCATGTCACTATCGTGATCCAAGGACGAGTTCGTATTCAATATACAAAAATCATGAATTATCGAATTTGTATTTACAATGACACCAGGCATAACAACATTGCCTTTCCCCATAACAACATCTTTACCAATTACCGCATTTGGATGAATAGCATTTATAAATTCAAAATTTGGAACTATTTTATGAATTCTTTCTGCCACTATTTTTCTGGTCCAATTATCACCTATGGCAACGATACCTCCCGTTATTTCAAATCTATTTATCAAATAAGGTAGCTCTATATCACTTCCCAATACTTGGTAACCATTTATATAGGAACCTTTTTTCTTGTATGAATCAGCAAACCCAATCACATTATATTTACCTTCTCTCTCCAAACAATCTAACACCACGCTTCCATGACCAGAGGCACCTATAATTACAATATTTTTCATCGGGGATATGAATTTTATGCATTTCATCGATGATTTTTGTATTTCATCGATAAATCAAAGATATACAAACTATTTGATGTGCTATAGCTTTTTGTAATCTTTAATAAAAAAATATTGTTTTATAAGCGGTAATCTATTTGTTATACCCAAACCGCTTTAACTGTCTACTATCACTTCTCCAGTTTTTATTCACTTTTACGTATAACTCTATATGTACTTGTTTGTCAAAAAATTTCTCTAAGTCTTTACGAGCTTCCACACCAACCCTCTTTAATGCACTGCCCTTATGTCCTATGATAATTCCTTTTTGAGTATCACGCTCTACCATTATCACTGAACGAATCCGTATGATGTCTTCATCTTCAAAAAACTCTTCTGTCTCTACTTCTACGGCATAAGGAATCTCTTTTTTATAATACAATAAGATTTTTTCGCGAATGGTTTCGTTTACAAAAAATCGTTCCGGTTTATCCGTTAACTGGTCCTTGGGATAATACGCTGGGGATTTGGGCAATAATTCCAAAATACGCTCAAACACTTCCCTAACATTAAAATTTTGTAATGCAGAAATAGGATGTATTTCTACTGTAGGCAATTGCTCTTGCCAATATTGAACTTGCTCCTCTAACATTTCTTGGCTGGCACCATCAATCTTGTTCAACAACAACAACACTGGTATTTTTGAGTTTTTTATTTTCTCAAAAAACTTTTCGTCCTTGAGCGCCTTTTCACCTATTTCAACCATATACAGAAGTACATCTGCATCTTCAAAGGCAGATTTAACGAAATCCATCATAGAAGACTGCAGGTCATATGCTGGTTTTATAATCCCTGGTGTATCACTGAGAATTACCTGAAAATCATCGCCATTTACGATACCTAAAATCCTATGTCTAGTGGTCTGTGCCTTAGATGTAATAATGGAAAGTTTTTCCCCAACAAAAGCATTCATCAATGTAGATTTACCTACGTTTGGGTTACCTATTATATTTACAAAACCGGCCTTATGCTCTTTCATCCTTCAATTTTTTAAAATATACTTTCGCCGCAGCGTTCACTTTTGGCGCTAACAAAAGTACTGCTATCATATTAGGGATTACCATTAATGCGTAAGATAAATCAATTAAGTTCTTTACCAGCTCTAAGGATGCCACCGCGGCAAAAACAATCATTATCACAAAATACCAATTATAAAAGCGACCAATTTTGGCGTTGGTTAAATAGGATAAGCACTTTACACCATAATAGGAATACGTAAACAATGTAGATAGGGCAAAAGCCGAAACAATAATCATAAGCAACTCATCGCCAAAACCAAACAGTGTTTTTTGAAATGCATTCAATGTCATCACTATTCCGCTACCATCCTCTAAATATGCACCACTAAGTATAATGACAACAGCGGTAAACGTACATACCAAAATCGTATCTATAAATGGACCTAACATGGCCACTAATCCTTCACGAATAGGTTCATCGTTCTTGGATTGCCCGTGATACATTGGTGCGCTACCCAAACCGGCCTCATTAGAGAACATAGCTCTACGAACACCAATAATCACCAATCCCCAAAACCCACCAGTAACCACTGTTTTAAAATTCCAAGCCTCGGTAATAATTAATTTTAACGATGGTAGCACTTGTGAGGCATTCATTACCATAACAATTATTACGGCGATCAGATACACCATAACCATAAAGGGTACTATGGCAGTAGCCACTTTAGCAATCTTTGAAAGTCCGCCAAAAATAACAAATGAGCTTATTATAGCAAGGGCAAAACCTATTGACAGTTTCCAATTAAAATCGCTCATCTCGAACAAGGTATCAGCTGGATTAATGACACTCATAAACGTCTCCGTAAACTGATTGGCCGTAAACACGCCTAAAAAGCCAAACAAACCAGCCAAGGCAAAAAATATAGCCAAAGGTTTATATTTAGCTCCTAAACCTTTGGTAATATAGAACATAGGCCCACCTTGCAGATTGCCTTCAGAATCATGACCCCTGAACATGATGGAAAGACTGCAGCTATAAAATTTGATACACATACCAATTAATGCGGTCATCCAAATCCAGAACACTACTCCCGGCCCACCATCGTGTATGGCAATGGCTACTCCAGAAATATTACCAAGTCCAACCGTGGCAGCAACAGCGGCGGAAAGCGCCTGTAATGAACTTACATCTCCTTTGGCGTTTTTATCGTCATATTTACCCCTTGTTATGGCCAACGCATGACCAAAATACCTATATGGCAATAATTTAGAGTAAAACATTAACAAGAGACCGCCACCTATCAATAATAT
>CBFIGW010000094.1:0-12631 GCA_965662155.1 Maribacter sp.
CTTTTGCTTTTACTGAATGTTGAAAAGTAAGAGTGTCTCCTTGATTCCGTTGGTGATTGATTGATGAAAGTTCTCATGATGTTCGTTTTTTTGTGATTGATGTAAAATTGATTGAATGATTGATGAATGACTGTTCTTAATGGTTATGGTGTCTAACCTCTGCCCATTGTACCCTTTTGCTTTTGCTGAATGTTGAAAAGTAAGAGTGTCTTCTTGATTCCGTTGGTGATTGATTGATGAAAGTTCTCATAATATTGTTTTTAAATTGATGAATAATAATTTTGTTGTTATATCTAGTAGACGACGTATAATTATTTTTGTTACAGTACTATGTATAAAAAGGTACTGTTTTTAACAATATTTAACAGGATAGGGGGTTTAATAAATTAATTAAACACCTGTATTATAGTGTTTTAGGTTAAAATATTTAGTTGTAATTTATTTTTATAAAATTTCATAAATAATAATCCACTTAGTAAAAAATCAATAAAAAGATGCTTTTTTTACAAATAGTTGATGTCCTATATACCTAATAATCAAAATACAAATCATATCTTTGTAAAAGTTTAAAGGGAAGCAGGAGCTTCTTACTACGACCTATATAATGAACATTTTGCCAATATCCAGTGCAACATTATTCATATTAGTTTAGTCAGCACGTACTTCTATTCTTATTAAACGCATATTGTTTCATACTAAAATATCGAATGGCAAAATCACAACAGACATTTAACAAAACTGAAAAAGAAAAAAAACGTTTAAAAAAGCGCGAGGAAAAAAAGAAGAAAATGCTAGCTCGTAAAGCAGCGGCAAAAGAAAGCGGTACATCTGGTATACCTCTCGCTTATGTAGATTTCAACGGTAACCTTGTTGATACTCCACCAGATCCATCAATGAAAGTGGAGATAGAAGCTGAGGATATTGTATTGGGAATTCCTAAAAAAGAAGAAGGGGATGTTGAGGAATTTGATCCGGTAAGAAACGGAAAAGTTTCCTTCTTTGATACGTCCAAAGGATTTGGTTTCATAATAGATGCTGAGAACAACGAGAAGTATTTCGTACATGTTAGTGGTCTAATAGATGAAATTGCAGAAAATGACAAAGTTTCCTATGAGTTGGAAAAAGGCATGAAGGGCATGAATGCTGTTCGTGTAAAAAAAATCTAGCACAACTACATAATTAGGAATGAGTTTAGCCAAACGTAATACAGGTCTTATTGTTTTGGCTTTTTTTGCTATATATGTTATTTGGGGATCCACCTACTTACTTAATAAAATTGCAGTTACAGAATTACCGGCCTTTATGTTGGCAGGTATTAGATTTGTTGTTGCCGGTTGTTTGATATTTGGGATTTCAAAAGTATTAGGCCACTCTTTAAAAATCTCAAAAAAGCAATTCTTAAACGCATCCATTGCTGGATTTTTGTTTTTAACCTTTGGAAATGGGGTAGTGGTATGGGCATTAAAATTTATAGATAGCGGCTTTGCTGCATTAGAGATTTCTGCTCAACCTCTAGTCGTATTAATATTAATGCGTGTCTTGCAGGGTAAGAGAATCCAACCCATGTCCTTGGTCGGTGTATTTCTGGGAATGATAGGCATTTACTTATTAGTTAGCCAAAAACAGATTATTACCCAAGAAGGTGCGCTTTTAGGTATGGTACTAATATTTTTATGTATGCTGAGTTGGGCCTATGGTAGTCTATTTATTGGTAAAGCAGATTTACCTTCTAATTATTTTGTAAATACTGGATATCAAATGGTAATTGGCGGACTATTGCTATTTATAATCAGTTTGGTTATTGGTGAAAACTGGATTTCTCCGTTAGAATGGAGTACTCCCGTAAAATGGTCCATGCTTTTATTGATTCTATTTGGTAGTATTGTGGCATTTACGGCATTCAATTACCTGTTAAAAGTAGTTTCACCAGAAAAGGTAGCGACTTCTTCATACGTAAACCCAATTATAGCCATGTTGTTGGGCTGGTATTTTTTAAACGAAGAAATTACCACTCAATCCATAATAGCAGCACTGGTGTTACTTACGGGGGTCTATTTTATCAATACAAAAAAGAAATTAACACTTTTGTCCCGTTTTACATCAAGGAAATTAGGGAAGTAATATATTTAATTCTTCAACGTCACGTTCTTTTAAGGGTGCTAGTTTAATAGAACCAATACGTATCCTGATCAATCTCACTGTAGGGAAACCAACAGCAGCAGTCATTTTTCTAATTTGTCTAAACTTACCTTCTGTTATCACTAGACGAATCCACGAAGTGGGTCTATGCACCCCTATCCTAAGTTTGGGATTTGGGTCTGGCAAAAAGGGCGTTTCTTTTAAAGTAAACACTTTACATGGTTTTGTTGCGTATTTTTCGCCAAACAATCCAACAACAACCCCTTTTTTAAGTTTAGTAACCGCCTCTTTTGTAATGCAGCCATCTAACTGAACCAAATACTCTTTTTCTATACCACTTCTATTTATAGTATCACTTAACTTACCATCGGTGGTCATTAAAAGTAAACCCTCAGATTTTTCATCCAACCTTCCAATAGGCATCGTACCCACAGGAAAAGTATAAAGTTCTGACAAAAACTTTTTCTTTTTTAGCTGTATATCTTCCCCAGATGTTAGTTGGCTTAACATTCCAAAGGGTTTGTATAATTTAAAATAACGATGGGTTTTCATTCAAAATGGCTGAAAATAGAATGCTTTTATAGTGGTATTGGTCGGAAAGATACCCTTTTTATCCTATTCATTAGTATTACCCTTTTGAAGGTATTACCTTTGTAAGCCCGAGAAAAAGATAACATGCAAGAGACAGTTTTTGAATTACAGGACAAAAAAACAGAAAAAGAACTTTACAGCTATCAGCAAGGTGCCATTCAGCAAATATTTGAGAAGTTCGATAATGAAAGAGAAGATTATCACTTATTGTACCAACTACCGACCGGTGGTGGTAAAACAGTTATTTTTTCGGAAATAGTAAGACAATACTTAAAGAATCATACCAAGAAAGTATTGGTAATGACGCATAGGGTAGAGCTTTGTAACCAAACTTCGGAAATGCTTACAAGCTTTGGTGTCATCAACAAAGTAGTCAATAGTAAGGCAAATCTGGACGATCAGGAAAAGTATAGTTGCTATGTGGCCATGGTAGAAACGTTGAACAACCGTCTTAACGATGACAAATTAGATATATCTGATGTTGGTCTTGTTATAATAGATGAGGCCCACTACAATTCTTTCACCAAGCTTTTCAAGTTTTTTGAAAATTCTTTTATTTTAGGAGTAACCGCCACTCCTTTAAGTTCCAACAAAGACTTGCCTATGAACGGCAATTACGATGAACTTATTCCCGGGGAATCTATAGAAAACTTAATTGAGAATGATTTTCTTGCCCATGCGGAAGTTTTCCAGTACGATATGGGATTAACTTCTTTGGAAGTAGGTTCCAATGGTGATTATACTGTAAAATCATCAGCGGACTTATATACGAGTCCGTCTATGCTAAACAAACTTTTGGAAGCATACACCAAGCATTCCAAAGGTAAGAAGACACTTATATTTAATAATGGTATAGAAACTTCCATACAGGTTTATTATACATTCCAGAATGCCGGATTACCCATTATGCATTTGGACAATACCGCGACCAAAAAACAACGTAAACAAATATTAAAATGGTTTAAGGAAACGCCAGATGCCATTTTAACCTCCGTAAGTATCTTAACTACAGGTTTCGATGAACCTACCATAGATACCATTATATTAAATAGGGCAACAAAATCTTTAACCTTGTATTATCAGATGATAGGTCGGGGTTCTCGTGTGCTAAACAACAAATCTAAATTCACGGTAATCGACTTAGGTAACAATATGTACCGTTTTGGACCATGGGGAGCTGATTTGGATTGGGTATCCATATTTAAGTCGCCCAATTACTACATGGACCGTATTAAGGACGATGAGGAAATTGATGGCACGTTTAAGCATGATTTATCAGATGAAGTAAAAGCGGAGTTTTCTAAATCCGAGAATACTTATTTCGATATTAAGGAAACCTATCAAAAAGCCACGTTTGCGGGTGAATCCTCTAAAGTAGTGTTAGAGAAATCCATAGCCCATCACGCCTATATATGTATTGAAAATAGTGAGGATGTATATGACGCGATAGCTTTGGCCAAATTGTTAAAAGAGGATATAGATAACAGAATTCATGTATATGCTAAATGTATTAGTAAAAGCACCTATAACTTTCTAAGCTGGCTTAAAGATGACTATCAGAAGAAATTAAATTCTTATTTGCGTGAAAATTTTGATACCGTATTTGAGGAAATCCATGGATATCCGCCAGAGGATTAATTTCTTTTAATTATTCAACCAATAGGTAAACTTCAAGGTTAGACCCCAGTTTCGGGTTTCAAAAGGAGTTACAAAATAGTTATTAGTGTACACTAAGAATAAATCAGAAGCTGGACTATAGCGCCACTGAAATCTAGAGTTTAGGTTCATATTTCCTGTTTGTTCATTGTACTGGACCAAGTTGGCAAAAAATAGTTTATTGGTAAAGGTAATGTCCGCTTCTGCTCCAATCAACCAAAATTGGTTTTTATTCCAAGGCGCGGGCAAATCAATATGGTTATAATTTAAATTAGCACTTAAGCTTACATAGGGCTGAAAACGATACCCCAATTCTGTGGTTAAACTAGTACGGTTTCCATCTTGGTAGTAACCTCCTAAACGTCCGGCAAAAGCATAAGTAAAAAGGCTTTGGGGCTTGGATTGGTATTCCCAACCAAAAGCGTTCCATTGATGTTTGCTGCCCACGGGCAATTCCGCAATATCCAACCGGGTTGGATCAAAAGGAGCAAGTAACTGCACATAATCCTCCGATAAAAAGAAGAAAAGATTACTGCGATTTCTAAAATCTAATTTATATAATATGTATGCCAAATGGTCTGTTTCTTGTAGGGACTCATTTGTAAAGTAAGATACGTTCAATTCTGGCCCATGACTCACCAATGGTCCGGATTTTGGAAAGAAAAGATGTCCTAATTTTCCGCTTAGGTTAAAGTAATTCCTTCTTGGAACATAACCTACCTCAGCAGTATAGTCGTTACCGACCCACTCTTCCTGTATTCTCCAATTCCATTTTTTACTGCTGTATTCCAGATGGGCACCTTGAGCAATGCCTTTACCACTCTCATCCGGAGCTAAAGATTTTAATATAAAGGCCTTGCCATTCCATATATTATTGGATGAGGCCAAGTTATATTCCAAACCGAGGTTCCTGTTATACTTTGAATATTGATTATTGATGGAGTCATTTTCTGATGGATAATTAATAGATTGTTTGTTGACCACCATAAGACCAATGTTGCTTCTACCGAATACCTTTCTCTGAAGGGATAGTACCCCAAAATTTTGACTAGGCAAGCCCGTTTCATCAATACTGGAGGTTTGCATATCCATAATGCCCAATCGCCAATTGTTGTCCAGATTACCACTAACTCTTGCACCTGCTTGTATGGGAACGCCCAAACCTATTCTTCTAGAGAAAAATGGACGAATTGTGGGATACCCAAAATTGGCAAACAGATCTCCATTTTCTAAAAAGAACTGTCTACGTTCCGGGAAAAATAATTCGAAGCGATCAAGATTGGTAATTTGACGATCTACTTCAACCTGTGAAAAATCGGGATTTATGGTAAGGTCTAAATTTAATGATGATGTAAGACTAAATTTAATATCTCCGCCAATTTTACCATTGGTAGTACTTTTTTCATTCGCTTCTATATTTTGAGCTACTTCTCCTAAAACATATGGGATTAAAGAGAAATTGATACCAGGTTTAGGGGGAGCTTCGTCCCAAACCAGCGTTCCATTGTACGCCATAGTAGAAGTAGGAAATTGTCTAGGAATAGGGGTCCAACTTGATTTTTCACTTGATTTTAAATCTAATCTACCAAAATTAATGCCCCATTCTTTTACGTCTTTTTCATATCGGATGGATTTAAAGGGTATGGCCATTTCAAACACCCACTTTTCATCGTTCCTAGTAACTTTGGATACCCATTTGCTATCCCAATTCAGGTCTATACTAGATCCGTTGTACATGGTACCGTCCCATTGTGCGCCAAAAGCATTTGAGCCGAATGAAAACCCTGTTGTCTGGTTATTGAAAGGGTCCAGAAAGAGTAAAAAATTATCGTTCTGGCCAAAGGAAAAATCTCGCCTTAGAGATTCCACAAAGTAATTTGCCTCGGTAGCGTTATAAAAACTAGCTAATAAGTATAAGTTTTTATCATCGTAAGTCATTTTTATCACCGATTGCTCCGTGGCCAAACCATCATCCATGGGCAGTACCCTAAAGAAATCCTTGGCTTCATCTACATTTTTCCAAGCTTTTTCGTTTCCAATACCATCTACTTGTATAGCACCTACTGCCCTTTTAATATATAAACGATAATTACCGTTTTTCTTTTGTGAATAGAAGTTTAATGTTACCAACAAACCTGTAACAAGTAAGTAGCTTTTTAAGTTCATTAATGAGGGCATTATTTTAATAAGGTAATTAGGGGAGCAATTTATTAATATATTCACAATTGCCATTGGCTTTATCTAATAAACCCATTATAAAATTCATGAATATGAATAAGAACGCCTAATTGTGGTAATTAGATTAATAATTATTGCAGAAGAGTTAAGGAGATAAATTTTATAATAGGAAATTATGCAATGAACAAGAAATTTAATACATCGAAATTTATGAGTAAACAAGCATTATTACAATCATACAAAAGAAAAAATTTAATCCTCAAAAACAGCGTTGTTATGGCTCCCATGACCCGTAGTAGGGCTGCTAATCCAGAGAAGAAGCCAACTTCGGAATTACATCCTATATATTATGCGCAACGCGCTTCTGCCGGATTGATTATAACTGAAGGTTCCCAAGTTTCCGAAAGAGCCGTTGGATATATAAACACCCCAGGAATCCATACAAAAGAACAGGTTAAAGGCTGGAAAGAAGTAACAAAAGCGGTACATGACAAAGATGGAAAGATATTTATTCAGCTATGGCATGTAGGGCGTATGTCACACCCAGATTTTCATAATGGCGAGCTTCCACTTGCACCTTCGGCAATTAACCCAAACGCAAAATCGTATACCCCAGAAGGGTTCAAAGAAACCGTAACACCAAAAGAAATGTCAGTAGAGGATATCAAAACTACGGTTAACGACTTTAAAAATGCCGCTATAAATGCTGTCGAAGCTGGTTTTGACGGTGTTGAAATCCACTCCTCCAATGGGTATTTGTTCCATCAATTTTTTAACCAAACTTCCAACCAACGTACCGATAAATACGGGGGAAGTATTGAAAACAGGGCACGTTTCTTTTTTGAAGTATTGGACGAAATCAAACAAGTAATTCCAGAACAGAAAATTGGAGCAAGATTCAATCCATCATTACACGATATGTTTGGTATGGAAATGGACGAGGAAACGATTCCTACATTTGAATATATCATTAAAAAACTGAATGATTATGATTTAGCCTATGTGCATTTATCAGAGCCATTTACAGATGTCTCGGAACTACCTTATGCAGTACAAAACATAGCAGAACACTTTAGACCAATGTATAACGGAACAATTATTATTAATGGAGGTTTTGATCAAGAATCCGGTAATAAGGTATTAAATGAAGGTAATGCTGATTTAGTAGCATTTGGTAAATTGTACGTTTCCAATCCTGATTTAGTAGAGCGTATTAAAAACGATTGGGAGTTGGAAGAATGGGATGAAGAAACTTTTTACACCACAGGGAAAGAGGGTTATTTAGACTATCCTAAATATGAAGAGAAAATTACCGTATAAGGTCTCATAAACGTATTAAATCCTTATTTTAAAAGAGAACCAAATTAGAAATACAAAATAAATACATATGAAATTTACAAGAAAAGCAAATGCCCAATGGATGGGTAGTGGCAAAGAAGGCAAAGGTTATTTATCTACAGATAGTAATGTATTACATGAAACACCCTATTCTTTCAGCACAAGATTTGAAGACGAAACAGGGACAAATCCAGAGGAGCTTATTGGAGCTGCCCATTCTGGGTGTTTTGCCATGCAACTAAGTTTTTTATTAGGTGAAGAAGGATTTACCCCTAAGACCTTAGATGTTGTGGCAAACGTTAATTTTGAAGATGGCGAAATAAAAAGTATTGACTTAGATTTAGTTGGTGATGTTCCTGAAATAAATAGCGACAAGTTTGAAGAAATTGCGAATAAGGCAAAAGAAGTTTGTCCAATTTCAAAGCTACTTAAAGCAGTGATCGTACTAAATACTAAGTTAAAAAGTTAATATTAACTTTGTGACTTTCCTAACACAATTAGCATGCAAAATACCTAGTTTGCAATGCTAAATCATTACGTCATTTAGGTATTTTGACTTAAAACTAAAAACTAAAAACTATGAAATTGAAAAGTATACTTTATACTCTTTTATCCGCAGCCATAATTGTTGGTAGTATTGCTTGTAAGGATAAGCAAAATAGCGACTCTAAAGTGGAAGTCGATAAAACACCGATCCCAATGGACAGTACGGATCTAGCGCTCTTAGAATTAAATTTGCCCGACGGTTTTGATATAGCGGTATATGCTAGGGGGGTAGATGGAGCACGTTCTATGGCCATGGGAAATGAAGGAACATTGTTCGTTGGAACAAGAAACGAAAATAAAGTGTACGCCATTCAGGATAAAAATGGGGACCATGTTGCTGAGAACATCATGGTCCTTGACACTATGGAAGTGTCTAATGGTATAGCCATGCGCAATGGAGACCTTTATGTTGCACAAGTAGGCAGTTTGTGGAAATATCCTAATATAGAAAGTCAATTAGGGGGCACGTTGAACAAGGAATTAATATATGACGATTATCCTAAGGAATTTCATCATGGCTGGAAATACATAGCTTTTGGGCCCGATGATAAACTATATGTACCCGTTGGCGCTCCATGTAATATTTGTGACCGAACTGATGAAGATGAAAGATATTCTACAATAACAAGAATGGATCCCGATGGTAGTAACAGGGAGATTTATGCCCACGGTGTTAGAAACTCAGTAGGATTTACATGGCATCCACAAACAGGTAAAATGTGGTTTACCGATAACGGAAGGGATATGTTGGGAGATGATATACCTCCTTGTGAATTAAATAAGATCACCGAAATTGGCCAACATTTTGGTTATCCCTACTGCCATGGCGGTGTGGTCAAAGACCCTGAGTTTGGTGATCAAAAGCCTTGTGAAGATTTTGTGGCACCCGCAAAAGCGTTGGGAGCACACGTTGCGCCATTGGGAATAAAATTCAATACAGGAAAAATGTTTCCCGCTACTTATACCAATAAAGCGCTTATAGCAGAGCATGGCTCTTGGAACCGTAGTAAGAAAGTTGGATATCGCGTAATGATGGCAGAAATAAAAGATGGAGAAGTATTGAGCTATGAACCTTTTATTGAAGGTTGGTTAAATGATGAGACCCAAAAAGTAACCGGTAGACCTGTAGATTTATTATGGTTAAAAGATGGCTCATTACTTATATCAGATGATTATGCAGATGCTATTTATCGGGTCTCTTACAGCAATACAACAGTTGCTGGCATGTAATAAATTAGATGGCAGTAAATAAAGTAGCGGCCCATTTTGGCTGCTTCTTTGTTTGGTATTGGTTCTAAATTGAGTTTCCAAACTTTATATTTATCTTCATAATCTCTCAACGAAATTATTATTCTAATGAACAATCAAACTTCACGAAGAACCTTTCTTAAACAAACTGGAGTCCTATCTGTTAGCTCAATTTTGCCCTTATCCGTATTAGATATTGTGCCGCAATTTAAATTAGGGTTACAACTATTTACTATACGCGATGCGATGTTAAAAGACCCAATAGGAAGTATTGAATATGCAAGGGGCTTAGGATATGAAGATGGAGAAATTTATGGTTACGATGGTGATAATGACACCTATTATGGGATAAAATCCAAGGAATTTAAAAAACAATTAGATGATTTGAATTTTACCATATCCAGTGGACATTATGACTTTTCAAGTAGGTTTAACGTGCCCATGGAAGACCTGGAACGCTATGTAGACCAGTGTATAGAAGGTTCCCATACCTTAAATAGTAAATATATTACATGGCCTTGGTTAGCACCGGAGTTTCGCGATGTAGAAAATTATAAAATACTAACGGACAAGTTAAATAGAATAGGGGAGCGGGTAAACAAAGCCGGATTACAGTTTGCTTATCATAATCATGATTTTGAATTTACGGATCATAACGGTGAGCAAGGTTATGAAATCATACTAGCGGGTACCGAACCAAATTTGGTAAAACTGCAAATGGATATGTACTGGGTTGAACACTCCTCAAAGAAAAGTCCATCTGAATTAATTGCCGAAAATCCAGGTAGATATGTCATGTGGCATATTAAGGACATGGACAAAGTAACACGAGACTATTCTGAGATGGGCAATGGCTCTATTGATTATAGAGGTATTTTATCTACCATAGAAAAAAAAGACCTAGAGTACTATTATATTGAACAAGGAGGGAACTTTGCAAAAAATTCAATACAAAGTATTACCGATAGTGCCTTTTATTTTAAAAAACATCTTCAACGCTATTTATAACAAATGAAGTATCCGGACAAAGTATATATAAACGGTGAAATTGTTGACCATAAAAATGCCAAAATATCCGTATTTGACCGTGGATTTATCTTTGGTGATGGTATCTATGAGGTTATGGTACAGATTGGTGGTAGTTTCTTTTATGAAAAAAAACATCTCAATAGGCTTAAGGAAGGGCTATCTAAAATTGACGTAAATTTTGATGTTGATACACTAAAACCTGAAATAGATAGGCTTTTAAAAGAGGTAAACCTTACTAGCAAAGATTGTTTGTTGTATATTCAAATTACACGAGGAGTGGCTCCCAGACAACATGCCTTCCCAAAAAGTATTGAGCCTACCGTCTTCTTCTATGCTGTTCCTAAGTTTTTACCGGATATTAATCCCATACATGCAAAAGTGATAACTCGTGAAGATTTTAGATGGTCGCGCTGCGATATTAAAATGACCTCATTATTGGGAAACGTAATGCTTAATGAAACAGCAATGGAAAATAACTGTTTTGAGACCATTTTAATACGCGATGGTTTCATAACAGAAGCATCGCACTGTAATGTATTTTTTGTAAAAGATAATGTGGTCTATACACATCCGGCGAATCATCTCATCCTTAACGGAATTACGCGAATCGTGATTTTTGAACTTTGTGAAAAGTTGAATTTAAGACTTGTTGAAAAGGCCGTGCCTTTAAATGAAACCACCCAAATGGATGAAGCTTTTCTAACAGGAACCAGTACACAGATTGCCTCTATTCAGCAAATAGATAATCATTTGTTTTATGAAGGTGATAATTGTGGAAAAATAACCAAAAGATTACAGAATGCTTTTTTAGAACAGAAAACTATAAATTGTATCTCGTAGTTCCTTAAAATTATGACAATCAACATATTTTAAATAGAGCATATCATAATAATCAGAAAATTATCAAAATAATGAAAAATCAATTGTTCCTTTGGCTAGGCCTTCTTTTTTTACCTTTTATTAGTAATGCAAATGCAATAGAAACCGATAACTCCTATACCATTTTTATTGGCAGTTATGATTGGGGACCAGCTGTAAACAAAGTAGTGTTACATAAACCGGATACAAATACAACTACCGGTATTCATGATTTTACGGTACTGGTATCTCGTAGTAAGGAGAATGTAGAAATGTCCTCAAGGGAATCCTCTGGCGAAAGAACAATACTAAATACCTATACTTCCGATGCAAACGGGAATCGCTTGGAAGATGGTAATTACGTTACTTTGATTCTTTTGGTAAGTCCAAACGACCCCTTAAGTTCGCCAATTAAATATTACCGCGCCAATGGTCGTGGAGGCAATCAATGGGTTGATTATAAATTGTCCATAACCCATAAACCAAGTAATTCCGTTTGGTACAAAGAGGGTAAGCGAATCATACCTGCATTGGACAAGTTTGATTTATCTGGCAGTTTTAAACACAAGGATATTCAACTCACCTATGGAAGCTACACACCCAATAGTGGAGGAAAATCACCATTGATCATATGGCTACATGGTGGTGGTGAAGGTGGTACCGATCCAAGTATTGCCTTAATTGCCAATAAAGCTGCCAATTATGCATCACCAGAAATCCAGAAAATGTTCGATGGCGCATATGTTTTAGCGCCTCAAACCCCGACATTTTGGATGCAAAGCGAATCCGGAGGATATACCAGGGGAGAGACAAACGATATTTACAATGAGGCATTATTTAATCTGATAAAAGATTATATATCCAAAAATCCCAATATTGATAAGGATCGAATTTATGTTGGTGGTTGTTCTAACGGGGGATATATGAGCCTTAAACTAATTCTAAACCACCCAGATTACTTTGCCGCAGGTTATATAAGTGCCTTGGCCTATCACAATCAGTATGTTACAGATCAAATGATACAAAGCATAAAGAAGGTTCCTATTTG
>CBFIGW010000095.1:0-12489 GCA_965662155.1 Maribacter sp.
CTTAACCGTTAAGGCAGAAGCCGTTGAAACCGTTGTATTATTACTTGATGCTATGGCGTCCATTGCCTTACCTTGGTTAGCCGAAATAATTTGAGCTGCTTTACGCTCTTTTCTAATAATAGGCAATACTAAGGCAGAAGCATCTTCCGGACTCAATACACCTTCTTCATACGTACCCGTAAGTTGAACCACTGCATACCCATTGTTAATATTAAATCGTTTTATATCACCAACATTTGTATCTGAATTAAAGGCCCATTGTACAATATTTCTTTGCTGCCCTAGACCAGGAAGGTTTTCATCCAATTCCTTGATTTTATTTACTGGGCGTACAAAATACTCACTACTTTTAGCTATTTCAGAAAAAGAACTTTCATCTGCTATCGTTGCCATTTCAAATTTGGTAGCATCTGTAAACAAGGTATTGATGGTTTCTTCCGATGGAACAATTTCTCTTGATAAAGTTGCAATTTGCACTACATCTTCTTTATCATCAATTTTTATAACATGAAATCCAAAATCTGTCTCAACTAGTCCAATAGTTCCTTCTGAATTACCAAAGGCAAAATCATTAAATTCCGGCACCATTACACCTCTTTGAAAATAACCCAAATCTCCACCATTAGGAGCTGAAGGCCCGTCTGAATTATCTCTAGCCAATTCTGAAAATATCACTCCGGACTTTTTAGCTTCTCTTAACAAACGTGTTGCTTCTTGTTCTGCTTCTTCCTTAGTTCTTTTTACATCTGGGTTTGCCCTTGTTGCACCTTCATAGGCAATTAATATATGACTTGCTTTGACAGAGCCATTTGGCTTTCTTCCCATCATCTTGGAAATTTTGTAGGAACCGCCATCTTTATAAGGACCGTAAATTTCACCTACACTTAGTGTCATTAATGTATCCGCAACACTTGATGGTAAGTTCTTTTTAGCCTTATAAATGGTATCAAACTTAGTATCGGAAAAACGATCTAAGAATGCGGTCATTTCATTTGTATTCCTAAAACCTTGGATAGTATCATTCCTATCGGTCTGTGAATTGTATTCAACAGTATCGTCCAATAACTTAGAAATAGAAGTTTTAATTGCCGCCTCATCTTCATCCGATGGCTTTTCATCAAAATATACAAATTGAATATCCCTTGCAGGTTCTTGTTTGTAATCTTCCTTATGATCATTAACATAAGCTGCAATCTCGCTTTTGGAAACAGTTATAGTGCTATCAGGAATTGAGGTAAAAGGAACACGTACATATTTAATGTCCATCTTTTCATTGGCCAATTGGTAATCCAATTCACCTTCCTTTAAAGTGGCACCCACACCGGCTTTAACCAAATTAAAATATGTCTGCTCTTTGGCTAACTGAATAATTTCTTGTTCTGTTTGCAACCAAGCGTCATATTGTGCTGGATTATTTGTTTTCCAGTCCATTACGGTTTGTTTGAAACGATTGCCATCAAAAACGCCGTTTTCATTTTGAAATTCAGGATTCTGGGCATATCCAGTTGTCCTTAGAAAATCTACTATTTGATCTTGCTCGATCCCAATTCCTAAATCCTCAAACTGTTCTCCTAAAATAGAATTTCTAACTTCACTATCCCAAACTTGGTTCATAACCTGCATAGAAGAAGTTGTAGGACCAACTCGCCTCGAAGCGGTTTCTACCTTTTGTCTAAACTCATCAATGGAAATTTCCTCTCCATTAATTTCCGCTACCGCAGAACCTACTTTACCACCAGAACCAAAATTACTACTTGTAAATACGCCGGAAATTACAAAGGCAAAAAGGGCAAGCCCAATAATCAGTATTAAAACTGTTGTACGTTTTCTTATATTTTCTAAAACTGCCATCCTATGGAATAATTAAAATCAGTTGGCGAAATTACCATTTTTAATTGAAATAATAAAAACTAAAAACACCTGAAATATTGATGGATAAGTGGTTAATCCTCTTGCATAACTTCTAATGAAACCAAATCAATTTTTGTATTGGAAACTTCAAGTACCATAAACTTAAATTGGCCTATAATAATTTCCGATTCCTTTTCCGGTATTTCCCCTACTTGATGCACCAAAAGCCCCCCTAATGTCTCATATTCATCAGCACTAGGCAACTGCAACTTGTAGTTTTCATTAATATAATCTACCTCTAATCTAGCCGAAAATAAGTAGTTGTAATCATCTATTTGCTCCTCCCTTAGGTCCGTAGTGTCATGCTCATCCTCTATTTCACCAAACAATTCTTCTACGATATCCTCCACTGTCATAAGGCCAGAAGTACCACCGTACTCATCCAAAACCACCGCCATACTCTTTCTTTTCTTTATGAGCACATTTAAAATATCCTGTATTAACATGGTCTCCGGGACAAACTCTACCGGAAGCAAAATACTTTTTATGGTCTTAGGTTTTTTAAACAATTCGTATGAATGCACATATCCTATGATATCATCAACAGTTTCCTTGTAAATCAATATTTTACTATAACCGGTCTCTGTAAACAACTTTGCCAGATTCTTTGGGGTCTCGTTAATTTCAACGGCCATAATTTCCGTTCTGGGCACCATAACCTCACGTGCCTTTACGGCGGCAAATTCCAATGCATTTTGGAAAATTTGTATTTCCGAATCTACCTCGTCCTCTGCTTCCACAGTTTCCATTTGCTCGGTAATATAATCGCCAAGCTCTATTTTACTAAATGCCAATTGCACATCATCACCTGAGGTTCTAAAAATATATTTTAAAATAAAGTCTGAAACCCCGATTACGAAATCTGAAATTAGTGAAAACATCACATAGAAGAAATATGCCGGTATAGCCAGTAACTTAAGAAGTTTATTGGCAAAAATCTGGAACAATACCTTTGGTAAAAATTCTGCCGTAATAAGAATAACAAAAGTAGAAATGATAGTTTGGGTAAGCAGACTAAAATTAGTTAGCATTGCTTTTAAAAAGGAATTGCTTGGGTTTAAACCCGTAAACCAATTCATTAACAACTCGCCCATGTATAAGCCGTAAATAACCAGAGCAATATTATTGCCAATTAACATTGTGGCTATAAACTTAGATGGCTTTTTGGTTAGCCGTGTCAACACTTTCGCCAAAAAACCTTGTTGTTTTTTCTCAATTTCTATATGGATTTTGTTTGCTGATACAAAGGCAATCTCCATTCCTGAAAAAAAAGCAGAAAACAATAATGATAAAATTATGATTATTATAGTGCTATCCACAACTATTGTTGGTTATTCTCTTTAGCACGTTGTTCAAATTTTTTGCGGTATTTTCTTCTAAATAAAAACATGCCTATTGAGATTACTGCAAAAAATATAAAAAAATAGGCCTTAGTCCTATCCGTATTCCAATCCGTAAAAATCCTATAGATAGAAAAAACCGCCACAATGATATACAAGTATTCTGTATATTTTAAAATTTTAATCATCTTTATCTTCTTTAATAAGCATTAACCCAAATGTTTTATGGGCATTTAAAAAACTTAAATCCTTTTTAATGTCCATTCCTTCACCATCCATTACCGTCCCGTCTTCCGGATTGGTAAATTTAAATTTTTCTTGGGTGAATGCCCATTCATTTGCCCTATCATAATATAATTGAGGTGCTTCTAACATTTTACCATCATGCCCTTTTATGACAACATGACCTTGCAAATCCACTAATGCTGTAGATTTATAATAGATACCGTAATCAGCATCTATGGTTGTCTTTTCATTTTTCTCGTTAAAAATTTCTACTCTTAGTCCTTCAGGAAAAGTTTGGTAAGGGAATATTAAATTTTCAAAATCATTTCGGATAGGTCCGGACAAAATTGCCAAAACTTTGGACGCCCCTTCTTTCTCTGGGTTAATTTTTTCCGGTGACTCCGTATAAGTAAGAACAAAATTTTCCGCTATACCCTGTGGGAACACCTTCTTTTTAGCCTCATCACCTACCCGCTTGTAATTATCAGCACATGAAAAAAAAAGCATTGCCATGGAAAAAACCATGGCAATGCTCTTTATTATTTCAAAAAAATGCTTTGTCATTTTACAAACTAGGAACTTTTACACTTCCACCTACCCAACAAGAAAAACTTACTGTCTTACCTGCCATACCAGCACTAAAGATCATTTCTTTAGTTGGTGCCTTTGCATTATAGCTTGCAGCAGACTGACTAGCCCTACTACTTAAAGAAGGGTCAACACGACCTGCTCTTCTAGCCATATCGGCTGCTTTCCAATATATAGCTCTTTTTTCAAATGGTGTACTACCACATGCATTGGCGCTACCGGCATAAAGACTCGCTATTAATAAATAAGCTTTCCCATTAGATGGGTTTGCATCTATTGCTTTTTGAGCATAACTTCTAGCAGTAGATTTACTTCCTCTTCTATAAATTGTTGCTACTTTATATGCAATATTAGATTTCTTTCTAGCATCTGTCTCTAATTCTAAAGCCTTATTAAAATCAGCAACGGCTCCCTTAGTGTCACCACTTTTTGATTTTAATGAACCAAGATATACATATACATCTGCAGATGGATCTAGTTCTGCCTGTACTTCAACCATTTGCTTAAACAACGGGTCATCTGTACATTCTTTACTAAACATTCTACCTACAGCACTCTTTACCCACTTAACATCTCCTTTTTTACTATCGAAATTTTTCTGATATAATGGGATTAAATTTTCACAATCCGCTAAAGCTCCTAATTTAGAATCTACACTACCCGCTATTTTACCATAAACTTCTGAGTAGGAATTATAAGACTTTAAACGTTTTTTCTCTTTGGATGTTAACGTACCTTCCTCTTCTTTTGGCAATAGTTTAGCAATTCTTCCAGTATATTTTTCATTTTCAGTTTCAATTTTCTCGGTTACTTCATCATAAACGTCAAAAACTTCCTGTAATTCCTTTTTACCTGCATTATGCAAATCAACTAAACTAGAGAAATAGATATAAAGTGCTTTAGGATTCGTAAAATTATCTTTATCCTTAGTAAATGCTTCCGACATTAAATCATACATCTCTGCATCATCTGCCATTTTATTGTCATACTTAACCATGGCCTTATCTACCATAGTTTCACCCATACTTGTCTTGGAAGCAAAATGTTTTAATTTATTGTCATAAAGACCCATTAGCTCATTGGCAATGGCTTCCTTCTGACCTGCAGGTGCTTTTTTTAATTTGTCTTTAAGAATACGCTCACCATATACATAGATAGCGTTATTCAATTGAGGACAAGCCTCATATGTTTTTTTCCAAGGCTCATAAGCCGCATCATAATTTTTAACTTTTGCATGCTCCGAAAATATGGAAAGATTAGTCATACACTCAGGATTCTGAGCTTGTGCATTACTTACCCCCATCATTCCAAGGAACATAATTGCCGTGAAGTAAAGTTTCGTTTTCATCTTACTAATTTTAAAGTGGTTAATGTACTGAATTTTTATTAATTTATCTTTCGTTTTTGGAACCAACGGTCATTTAATGAAAGTCCAACATTGATTTTAAAATAACTTTCTTCTACTAAATTGGCCCTTGTCGTTCCTCTTTTACCAAGTTCAAATCCTAGGTTGATATTGGAGAAACTTCTTCCTAATGGTAGTCCTAAACCAAAAGTTATGCCAAAGTTATTTATATCTACATCGTTGACCACCATTCCAGTCTTTTCCAAACGTAAGCCAGCACGGTAGGTAATCCTTTTCATATAACTAGTGAACGAACCTTTATCAGGAGTCAAAAAACCACCCAAGGCCCAAGTACTCGCATCCTTATAAACAATATCCCCAACGCCTAGAAACGGATTCTCAAAAGAACTCAATCCTTGAAAGGCGTATTCTGCTCCTAGAAACCATTTGTAATCCTCTCCAAAACCAAGACCTAAAGTTGTAGTTGTGGGTATTTTAAATTCTGTATTTTTTAAGTTTAACGTATTTAGATTTACATCTATTTCTTCTATATTTCCTCCTGTAGCAATAGAAAATGACCCTATCTGACGTTCATTTTTTGAAACAAGGTTACCCTGGGTATTAACCCTTACCGAGGCATGTAATCTACTCTTTTCTGAAATACTCGGTGTATAATTCAATGCGTAGTTAAAATCAAAACCATTTACATCTGACTTTCTTCTGTCATAAGTTCCAAATTGTACATTTTCTATTTGTTGCAATCTTTCACTTTCCAGAATACCGTAGTTAAAATTAACTGTTGCACCGATACTTAGGTTTTTAAATAATTTATATCCAATAGAATAATAAACCCTATTTAAACCTCCTTCTCCATTAAATACATTGGTTAACGGTGTGTCTCCAGTTGTGCGTTCATCAATCAAATTATAACCAACAGAAGAATAAGGCATAATCCCAAATCCCATTCCTAAGCCTTTTCCTAAGCTAAATCCAAGCGACAAATAATCTAAGTTGGTCACTGAACTACGCTCTTCCTCTGAAAAACTTTTAAAATTATATCGTTTATTGGACAAACCTGCCGTATAAACGACTAAGCCTACTTTATCTATTATATCTAAGCCTAGCTCACCATAAGATGCAGGGTTTTGCAAATTTACATGTATACTATCTGCATAAACACCGATACCGCCCATCATTTGGTTCTCTACCGTTCTAGCGCTTCTTAAATCACCTATTCCAAAATAAGAATAAGGGGAAACGGTACCATCCTGAGCGTACAAACCGCTTGCGGTTATGCACACAATTGCAATTACAATTTTTCTGATCATTTAGTGCTTGTTGTATTCCAGCAAATAATTTAGTCCTTTCAAGAGAAATTTGGAATCCGCAAATATGGTATTTTTTAGCCGTTCTGACAAGAATAGAGCATCACCCCCTGTTAAAATAACTGTTAAATCTTTAAAACGTGAATTATATTGATCTATAACCCCGTTAATTTCATGGTAAATCCCATTAACAACTCCACTATGCATACTATTTTTCGTACAATTTCCTATAAAATCCAAAGGCTCTTCTTTTTCTAGTAGTGGTAATTTTGCGGTTAGCTGGTTCATTGCTTTGTATCGCATTTCTATTCCAGGAGAAATAGCACCACCTAAATATTCGTCAAAATCGTTGATCATATCATAAGTAATACAAGTACCAGCATCTATAACCAAATTGTTTTTATGTGGATTATGATAAAAAGCGGCAGTAACCAATGCAATACGATCTATTCCTAAAGTTTGGGGCGTGGCATAACTATTCTTAAACGGCACCATGGAATTGTGCGTTAATACGTGCACATCACAAAATAAAGACAGAATATCAAAATCCTTCTTTTCCAAACCACCAACTGAAGAAATAATGGCTCGTGATATAGACGAATAGGACTTAAAAAGGGATTTCACATTCTTAAGAAAATCATCTGGTGTAGAAGACGTGTCATAAATAATGTTGCCTTTTTTAAAAACCGCATATTTAATTAACGTATTACCTATGTCAACCACTAAATTCATTTCACAAAGGTAAAAAAGAAAAATAGGCTGCCAGTAACCTTAACAAGGTATTTAGTTAATTAACTTAGGATACAACCACAAGTACCCAAAGCTTAATATTACTAGCAACAAGAACCAGATTCTTTCCAACTCTTCGGGCATCATGGATATACTGTTATTAATATTCGCGCCTGTAAAGTAACGATTGTTCTCTTGTTGTGTATTCACCCTTTGAATCGATTTCCAATTATTATCGTTCATTACAAAGTAATCAAGGCTTAACAAACTGTCTTTAATGGATGTAATCCTGGACCATCCTAATGAATCTGGATAGATGGTGCCATGCCACATGTCGTTAATCACTAAATCCTTTATCATTGGCAAAGGTGATTCTTTAATATCTTCAAATTGGGGTGGTTCCAATTTAGATCTATAATTAAAATGAAACGGTTCGTCCTTGAATAAAAATTCTTGTCTAGTTCCAATTTTCTTTGATAGTATTTCTCTTTTGGCTACACCTTGTATGATTCTCGTCCATATTTGTTTATAGGCACTATTTTTTCCTTGTAATATAAGTTGATATGTATTGTTAAGGATACTTGTGGCCATTCTTCCTTTACCCTTTGAAATACTCAAGCCATAATTACCAACCAAAATCCTTTTCAAACCCTTTCCTTTAAATTGATATGGATATTTTTCAACATTCACATTTGGCAAATTAGAAATTTGGATAGTCTTGGCCTTATCGGCTTTTGCTTTAAAATCAATAAAGTCTAGGGACCTACGCAACACTTGATCGGATGGTTGAACAAAAACTCCCAGACCACTTTCACGGACCTCTTCCTGCACAACCTCTCTAGCCTTTTGAGACAAGCTAAAAAGGCTTGGACCATCTAATACCAATAAATCAAAATCGTTTAAATTACTTCTGGTAAATCTATACACCGGACTTTTCCCTGTATTTAAATATTCAAACTTAAATTTGTTTTTCGTAATCTGACTTCTCACTACTATCTCATGACCTTCCTCGGATAGAAAATTTTTCAAATACTTGGTTTCAAAGGAAGGAAACTGATTTATTATTAAAACTCTTAATGGTTTTTTTCTGTTTACAATGAATGGTAAGGGTTCAGATGCTAAAACTTCGTTTAAACTATCTTTTTCTAAAATGGTAAAAACAAACTTCCCAGAAGTTTTTAAATTGGTTTCCAGGCTAAAGGAAGAAACTCCCTTTTTATTTACAACCACAGAGTCAAGATTTAGGCCGCCTGAATTTTGCAATACTAACTTATGGGCACTAGAAATACTGCTATATGCTCCTGTTACTTTAAATTTATCCCCTATGAAATTGTTCTTTACATACTTAACCTTTATAATCCCTTTAGGCTTGTTACCTTTTACGTAAGTCACATCTTTGTTTTCTAATTGCCAAAAATCATAGGGTTTTAACCCATCGCCAATTAAGATTACTTCTTTTATTGAGTCTAATAGTTGTGTAAAGGAAATTCCAGGCAGGTAATTAATAAATCGACTAGTTTTAGAAGTATTTTTTAAACTATCCAATTGAAATTGTTCATACCCCTCAGTTATTAAAATTGCTCTTCCTTCCACAACTTTATCCCAAGTTGGTCTTAGTACCATAAGTGCTAAGGCAATTAATCCAAAAATAGATATGAAACTGTTTATGAAAAATAATTTGCTAAAAGTTCCTTTCCATTCCTTCCAAATAAATAGTATACACAGACAAATAAAGACTATAACTACAGTCCAATACCAATGTTCATTTACAAAACCTAAACTACTCATTGATTTCATCTAATGCTTCTAGGAATAAATTATTTAACTGATTATCGTAGCTATTTAAAACACTTGGCATCATATCCTCATCTGGAAGAATACGATACAGGCCATTTAAAACCTCCTTTTGTGCCTCCCTTTTTATATCTAAGGTCTGGGAGAGCCTTTTTAATCCTTTTAAAGTATTTAAGTGTAAACTGGGATCGGAAATAGCTAAAAAAGCAAGTTCAGAACTTGCTTTTTCAAATGTGGGCATATCCTCCTTTTCTAGTTTCTTTTTGTTGGAAAGCGCCATTTCTAAAATGGCGATAGCGTTATGTATATTCGGATTTGCTTCTTCTATTTCCAAATTCTCCTTTTTTGTGAAATTCTTAATGCTATTTATATCTCCAGATAAGCGTTTGTCTTCTTTTATTGGTGGAGGATCAAAGCCAATACGGTGTACATATATTCGTGCACTATTTTTAATTTCTTGGATAAGTTTTAAGGCTTTATATTGATAGGAAAGCGACTTATGAGGTTCATATAGCCTTAAATACAATTCTGCATCCCACATTTCCGCCATGGCCTGCTTTAATTTACTTTTTAAAGATTTCGCAAATAAGGTAGATGCCTCGGGATCTTCATGATTATGCACATAAGCCTCTAAGGGATCTTCATCACTTTCATCCGAGGTTTCACTTTCATGTTCGTGACCATGTTCCGCTTCTTCAACAAGATTATGCTCATTTTCACTGTCATGATTATGTGTATAACCTTCCAAAGGATTATTTTCACCTTCCTGTAAAGAGCTCGACGAATTTACTATTGGGCCTTCGGATTCATCCCCCATAAATTTACCGTATTTCAGACGTAACGCCTTTTGATCAAAACCAAGCTCATTACTTCTAAAATTAAACTCTTGTATTTTAATTGTACTCTTTTCCGAGATTAGTTTTTCGGTATCAATAATCAACTGACGTTGACTTCTAAAATAATCTGGCATTAAATCTGCACCTAAACTCCCTTCTACCGCAAAGACATTGGTAACCGTATCCTCTATTACGGCAAAAAAAGTCTCTGAACGTGTTACATTTGGCTTGGGTTCCTTATTATCGGACGCTTCCACATAAAAATAAAGCTCATCACCTGGATCCATACCTAACTTAACCAAGTCGATTTTCTTATTAAGCTCTGCATTTTTTACATGTTTTTTAAATTGATTGTCAAATGCCAATCTTTCTTCCCTAAACTTAACCGATTCACCAGAACCCTTACTTACAGTGGCAATTATCGACACACTATCAATACCAAAATCATCTTGAATATTTGTTTTAAATTCTAAAACTTTTTTGTCCATGTACTTAAATGAAGTAAATTGATCTAATCCCGTAAATTTTATTTCTGGCGCCTCGTCTTTGTAAACCTCAACAGCATATACCTCGGATAAGTAAACATTATTCAAAGTATCCAAAAAATTGAAACTATAGAAATTAGATTCAGTTGCTGTAATTGTTTTTAAATAGCTATCCTTTTTAAATTGTAATGGCAGGTTTTTATCGCCTAATTGCAATTGTACACCATTAAGTAATTGATCAAACATAACACGCCATGAAATTGTTGAGCCTTCCAATACCTTAATTTGCATGTCACTGTCAACAACAGAAGATATATTGGTATACTTTGGAGGATCTATAACTACTTTTTGATCAATAATTTTAGGGGCGATATTTAATTTAAGTGTTGTATCCAACGGTTGTAATATCATTGTTTTTTCAATGGGCACACTGGGATTCTCAAAGATTGTTTTATCCAAAACACCCGAATAACGCAAAAACCATCCAATCATAAAACAGCAAACTCCAAAAATAACGGCAGGGATAATATTATTTTTCAACCTGATTTTGGTCCAATATTCCTTTACCCTTTCCGCAGTTTTAAATTGTTGTATTTGCCCCAATAAGGTCAATTCCGATGGGTTTTGAAGTAACAACCCTGTACTATTTTCCAGAGCAGAAAATTGACCGTCAAATTGGTTTACCACCTGTTTTAGGTCAACCTTCAATGGCTTAAAAATCCAAACACCTATACCCAAGGATATGATGAACGTAATTAGCGCAATATTGATATTGAGAAACAAGAAATATACTAAGCAAGAAACACCAAGCACAGGAATAATAAGCTGAATGAATTTATACCATTTCCACTTCCACAGAACCTTATCTAGTATTTTTCCGGTCTCTATCATTGCGTCCTAAATTTGGAAATTACACGCTCTAAAATTAAAATTCCAACAACCATAATCCATAACCAATGAGAAAAAGAAGCGCTCTCCTTTTTTTTATCCAAAGATTTCTCTTTTTTACTATTTGGCTTTATTACATCCCCTGGCACCACCCTTTTATCATAAGATAAAACCATGCTTTCCAACAATGGGTCGTGGAAAAGAATTTCCGCTAGTTGCTCGGCAAACCGTTCTTTGACAACATTATTTATATTTAGTCTTTTCGTTAAATGGTAAACATTTTTTTTAGTTCCTTTTTGAATAAGTGAATTAGATAGGGTATCCAATTTTACTAGCAACTGTTTTTTTGCATGTAATGACGGAATTTCATTCTTTAACCAAATGAGCACATCAGAATTTTTAATATAATTTGTATCGGTGCTTACTTTTATAGGATAACCTTTATATAGCTTTAAAGCCTTAAAAGCTGCTTGAAAATAACGTTGTTCCAACCTAAAATCATCGGTGGATCGGACTAAAATCTGTAGCGTATCTTTAACATATAATGGTACCGTTTTACTAACACCTTCAATAGATATTTTTAAAGAGTCCCCGTTTGTTGCCTTGGCTCTAGAATCATCCTTAGCAATAACTATCTTTTCTATATCTGTTCCATTGTTGTTGGAATAAACATTTATTAATTCTAATGAATCACCAACTTTATATGAAGCTACAAGGCTTTTTTTAGTGTCCACATCTTCAATTACCTCCCAATTGACTGAGCCCGTAACACTAGGTTTTTTACCTTTAATACCACGTAGCAACCCTTTTGTAAAAACCACTATGCTATCCGACGCTATCTTTTGCATTTGTTGGGCCAAGTGCCAATAGTTGGTCACTTCTGTAGTCTCTATTTTCTCGTCAATTACAGGAAACCCATCAATTAACAACCGAATATCAACGTTATTGTCTTTTTCTATCAAAGACTTGATTTCTGTTTTCCCCAATAGAGAAGGCTCTATGATATAGGTTAATGGAACAGTT
>CBFIGW010000096.1:0-12337 GCA_965662155.1 Maribacter sp.
ATATTTTCCTGTAGGCGATATCCTTATCTCGCTAGGTTTTGAAGATAAATCCTTATCGGCCTCTGGATTATCATGCAGATAAGAATGAATGTCCAAAGCATCTTGGGAACCATATGTAACTATACCTTTTAACTTAATATGTTCCTTTTCATCGCTACCATCCCAACGAATAGAAATTAAACCTTTCTCGGTATCGGTAAGATATATACGATCATCTTTCTTAGTGAAATGAGGTATTTGTCGACCTTTGGATTTATCAATTAAATTAACTGTACCACCATCAGATGATATCCAAACCAAGTCTTCTATATTCCTACTGGAGAAAAGTCCGAGTAAATCTTTAAAAGATTGTGCACTGCCCCTATGAAAAACAATTCTGTTGGAATTATAGGACCAAGCCGGATAAGTATAAATACCTGGTGTTTTAGTTAACTGAACTGGCCTTGCCCTTCCTTCTGTGTTCACTTTGTACAGGTGACCACCATTTTTATTCCATGTTGTAAACGCAATATGTTTGCCGTCCGGGGACCAAGTAGGATGGGCCTCTATAAAATCATTTTGTGTTAATCGTCTTGGAGTACCATTAGGAAATTCCATAATATACAACCTATTTAAAGCTGTAAACGCCAATTTAGAACCATCAGGTGAGGGTTTCGCATCCCGTATCTGAGTGGCCAAAGCTTCTTCAGAATCACTTATAGGATATTTGAACGACAACCTAGGCCCCATATCTAAATCTACATCTACACTAAAAGGAATTTTCGTTGCCGTGTTTTGTTCTACACCTATTTTAAATATTTCACCGCCATACGAAGCTATAAGATAATTACTGTCCGGCGTAAAGGACATAGCTGGTAGTACTCCCAAGGGAGCTATTGATTCTTGTTCATCACGTTGCACTGGATAGGCCAACCAGCGTTCGTCGCCAGTAATTAAATTTCGTAATACCAATCCTGTTTCTGTTTCAAATCTAGTACCATAAACAAGGTATTTTCCATTAGGTGAAAGTGCAGGTGTAAATGCCGACCCATATTTAGATGTGACAACCGCCATGTCCCCATCTACTAAATCATAAGTGCCTATCTGATATTGTGGTAGTTGTGCATTATAGTTCCAAGCTGATTTTCTTTGCGAAAAATAGACCAACTTACCATCTGGACTAACTGCAGGATCTATTAGTTTAATATTCTCAGGCTTACTGACCAATTGGCTTCCGGAGCCCCCATCTTTATGATATATATGTGGCTTAATATTCCTCCTTCCTTTAACACCAATAATATAATCCCCATCCATTGTCCATTCTGCAGAGAAAAAATTATGTTTCTTTTCTTTGGTTACCTGTTTAAGATCTTTTGAAGCAATATCCATAGTCCAAATGTTATCAGATCCACTTTTATCCGATATAAAGACAATAGCCTTTCCATCCGGGCTATATCTCGGATGTACATCATAAGCCATACCTTCTGTAATACGTGTGGCTTTACCCCCAGACATTGGAATAGTATAAATATCACCCATAAGGTCAAAAACAATAGTGTTCCCATCCGGACTTACATCCAAGGAAATCCATGTACCTCTATTAGTGGTAAATGAAATATTCCGTTCTGGTTCTAATGGGAGTTCTTTTGAAGCTTTTTTACCATTATCCTTTTTATCTTGGGCGTTTAAACCTACAACCAAGATACCAATTAGGAAAATCGGCAATATAGTTTTTAATTTATGTAACATAATTAAAGTGTTAGTTTAGTTCTCTAAATATAAGCATTCCATTCATCACTTTAGTTCATAAAAAAAGGCCCTGACAAGGGCCTTTCACAATTAATTTGATTAGTATTTATTCCTCTTCGGAAGCAGTTACCTCTTTTTCCTCTGAGAAGTCGGTATAACCATTCTCCAATAGTATGTTATACCACTGGATAATCTTTTTAATATCGCTGGCATAAACCCTATCCTCATCATAATTGGGCAGTACCTCAAAAAAGTACTCCTCTAATTTAATCTTATCTTCTTTATGGCCAACAGATGTTTTTCCACCTTTCTCCTTTACTTGAATTTTTAAAAACACTTCTCTTAAAGGCAATTCTTCCTCAAGGGTGTAAATAGCTATTTCTGATAGCACACTAACATTACTACGAAGGCTTACGCTTATTTTTTTACCATCTAACAAAGATTCCGCTACAAAACCACTCCTAGTTTGTGTTACCAATTTATAAAGTCCAGGCTTGCCGGCAACCGATAATATTTTATCCAATACCATATTCAATTTCTAAAATTAAGTGGGCAAATATTATAATTTTAATTGTATTGTGAATGTATTTTAACGTCCTTTTTTAAGAGAAGGGAAACGCATTCTATAATCTACATTAATTTTTCCTTTAGAAATGTTGGCCAATCTACCCTTTAAAAGTCGTTTTTTAAGCGATGATAATTTATCGGTAAACAGAATACCTTCTATATGATCATACTCGTGCTGTATAACCCTTGCCAAAAGACCATCATAGGTTTTAGAATGCTTTTTAAAATTCTCGTCCAAGTACGTAATCTTAATGGTATTTTTTCTGTTCACATCCTCCCTTATATCTGGAATACTAAGACATCCTTCATTAAAGGCCCATTCCTCGCCAATTTCATCTTCAATTTTGGCGTTTATAAAGATTTTTTTAAATCCGTTCAATTGCTTCTGTTCCTCAGGGGACAAGTCTTCATCGTCAGAAAAAGGAGTCGTATCCACCAAGAACAAACGAATTGGCAGACCAATTTGAGGTGCAGCTAAACCAACACCACTGGCATTATACATGGTTTCCCACATATTCGAAATCAGTTCCTTTAGATTTGGATAATCTTTGTCTATATCGCTTCCTACTTTTCGTAATACTGGATCGCCGTAGGCAATAATAGGTAATGTCATAACTTTAACTTATGCTTTAAATCTTGTTCTTTTAACTATTCCTGTATTGAGCCATGTAACAAGGTCTAGGTACAAAAATGTTAGTTTAAATAATTTCTTTCCGTTTTGTATTGCTGTACTATTTTTTACAGGGTTGTTCACAACTATATGTTGGTTAGGTGTCAATCCTTTTATTTTGTGTTTACCAAAAGAAATTTTGTTCTTAAATGGCAACTCATGGAATTCTTTAATAATTTTTTCCGTTGCCCCCCTCCTATCGCAAATGGTAAAATAAAACTGGTCATAATCCATATGGCGTTTTAATCTACCAACCCTTCTTTTCCATTTTTCAACTGCCTCCGTTTTATCCTTGTAATGTTGGAAATGTATTTCTATATCATCTAACATTGCAATAGGATAGGTCTCTTTAATATTTACCTCATATTTGGTTTTGTCAACAAAAGTAAGTTCCTGGTCCAAGTAATACTCAAAATTTTTTAGAAGCTTTATATAACATGGCCCGCATAAAAACAACCCTACAAATGGTGTATTATAAGGTAGTTTAAACCATTGATAAAGCTGTCCGCCCCAGCAATTCTTACTAACAATGACAAAGTCGTTTTTTTTTAAATTCTTTATATCTTTTTTATAGAAATAGAAATCAAAATATTGCCTAATCTTTCTTCTAATAAATATTTCTGCTTTTTTCAAAGAATTAAAATTTATTTGATTCCATATAAGATTGTAATATTATAGTTGCGCTAATCTCATCTATTAAAGCTTTGTTTCTTCTTTGCCCTTTCTTTAAACCACCGTCCAACATGGTTTGAAAAGCCATTTTGGACGTAAAGCGCTCATCTTGCCTTTCAATAGGTAATTTTGGAAAATGTTTGGTTATTTCTTGTATAAAAGGAACAATCAACACTTCGGATTCAGACGGGGTATTGTTCATCTGTTTAGGTTCTCCAACCACAATTACATCTACTAATTCTTTACTTAAATACTCCTTTAGAAAAGGTATAATATCTGCTGTTTGGATTGTGGTAAGCCCGGATGCAATTAATCGTAGCTCATCGGTAACGGCTATACCTGTTCTTTTTTTACCATAATCTATTGCTAAAATCCTACCCAAAACTATTTTTTGCAAAAATAAAGGATAATTTGTTATAAGTAGTTTCATAGGTAGCTAATTACTTTTCTACATCATATATTTGATAAAATTTTTATATAAAATGACCGATTTAAGAAATACTATAGAGAAAGCTTGGGAAAATAGGGAACTGTTAAAAGATGAAGCAGTACAGAAAACCATACGAGAGGTAATTGATCTTATAGATTTAGGTAAGTTACGTTGTGCAGAACCAGCAGCTGATGGCTGGCAAATAAATGAGTGGGTAAAAAAAGCGGTTGTGATGTATTTCCCCATTCAAAAAATGGAAACCTTAGAGGCCGGTATTTTTGAATACCATGATAAAATGCCACTTAAAAAAGGATATAAGGAAAAGGGCATTAGAGTAGTACCAAATGCAGTAGCAAGACACGGTGCCTATATATCTCCAGGTACAATTTTAATGCCTAGTTATGTAAACATTGGAGCATATGTTGATGAAGGAACAATGGTTGATACTTGGGCTACCGTTGGTAGTTGCGCCCAAATTGGCAAAAATGTTCATTTAAGTGGTGGAGTTGGTATAGGTGGTGTTTTGGAGCCATTACAAGCAGCTCCAGTTATAATTGAGGATAATGCCTTCATTGGTTCTAGATGTATAGTTGTAGAAGGGGTTAGGGTGGAAAAAGAAGCTGTTTTAGGAGCTAATGTGGTACTTACCGCATCTACAAAAATAATAGACGTTACGGGAGATGAGCCTATAGAAAGAAAAGGATTGGTTCCCGCAAGATCAGTTGTAATACCAGGAAGTTACACCAAGAAATTTGCCGCAGGAGAATATCAAGTACCTTGTGCTTTGATAATAGGAACACGTAAAGAAAGTACCAATAAAAAGACTTCTTTAAACGATGCCTTAAGAGAATATGATGTGGCTGTATAAAATTTAATAGTTTTTTATTCTCCCCATACTTTGAAGAATTTCATTCTATGGGGATTTGTTTTTAAAAACGGATATCCAGAATCAAATAATATTCAAGTAACGTTTAGGAAGCCTCATAAATTTTGTGGGAAAATACAATTTTCAAGCTTTTTTTTTGTTATATCTTTGTTGACCCAACGAAATAAGTCCTACTTATACTGGATAATATGACCGAAAACAGAGAAAAACTTACCGCATTAGTAATAACCTATAATGAAATAGGATACATAGAAAAGTGTATTGAGTCTGTTGCATTTGCCGATGAAATCGTTGTAGTGGATTCGTATAGTACAGATGGAACTTTTGAGTATTTATCTCAACATCCAAAAGTAAAGGTAATTCAGAATCCGTTCGATAACTTTACCGCTCAAAAATCGTTTGCCTTAAAACAAGCCAGTAATGACTGGGTCTTATTTGTAGATGCAGATGAGATAGTTACCAATCCTTTACAAAATGAGATTTCTGACACAATAAATAACAATACCGATATCGTTGCTTTTTGGTTTTATAGACAATTTATGTTCCAAAACGAAAAGCTAAGATTCAGCGGGTGGCAAACAGATAAAAACTATAGGCTTTTTAGAAAAAGTAAGGTTAAGTTTTCCGATTGTAAGATTGTACATGAAACTTTAGATGTAAATGGTAAATCGGGAATATTAAAAGAAAAATTAACACATCACTGCTATAAGAATTACGAGGATTATAAAGGTAAAATGCTGAAATACGGCAGACTTAAAGCAATTGAGTCCTTTTATACAGAAAAAAGGTTCAGCTATTTGCTAATGTTCCTAAAACCGAGCTGGAAATTCTTTAACCACTATATCCTAAGATTGGGAATCCTAGATGGTAAAAAAGGGTTCACCATATGCTATCTAAATGCCTTGGGAGTCTTAGAACGCTATAAAGAACTTAAAGGTTTGGAACAAAAAAACGAATTGGCCTACTATTTAGTTATGCCGTAGTGCGTCCAAACGCGTTTCTCCTTCTTGGTTCTCTTACGAATGCCAACATTTTTAGCAATAGATTCAGGCGTTTTATACCCTCTTTTATGATCTAAATGAACACATACGGCGCTATATCTTAACTGTTTGGATTTTATTCCAAAATTAAACAAGCGTTCACCAAGTTCTCTATCCTGTCCACCGTATTGCATTCGTTCGTCAAAACCGTTCACATTTACAATATCCTTTTTCCAGCCAGAAGAATTGTGACCGTTCCAACTAGCATTGGTAGGGGTTATTCGATTTAAAAGCTTAGACAAAATTCCGGTAGCCGTTAATTTATTATTCTTAAAAGTTTTTGGGATTCCTTTTTCTTTTAGCCAATTGATATTAAAACACCTTTGGTGTTCAATATCGTCCAATGAGATTAGTTTTGATATATTCATTGGTAACATGTAGTACCCCCCGGAAATAAAATAACCAGGTTGTTTGTTTATATAATGTACCTGCACAAAATCCTCTCTTGGTATACAGTCACCGTCGGTCATTATAATATACTCGGACCTACAAGCTACTACTGCCTTGTTCAAAATCATGGACTTTTGAAAACCATCGTCCTCTTGCCAAACATGAATTATTGGGTAGCTTACCAATAAAGAAGTTTTTTCTATCAGTTCCTTAGTGGTGTCCCTAGAGCCGTCATCGGCAATAATTACTTCAAAATCCTTAAAAGTCTGTTGATTAAATCCCCATAAGACTTTTTCCAACCATTCCTCAGCATTGTAGGTACTAACAATTACACTGATTTTAGGATTATCCATCTTGTTGTCCATATAAAGGCAAAAATATAAAAGTCTTCGAGTATCTTTGGAATATCTAAGAGATAATAATGTTGAAAAAGAAAATAGCCCTCATAGAGCTCACCACATACCATGAAGAATGTCTTTTTAGCCAAATTTCCTTTTTAAAAGATGCCAATTACGATATTACCCTAATTATTAATCCAAAAAACAGCAAGAACGTTGATTTTTATGAGATAGATAAGGATTGTATTAAATTATTTGATCCTCGAGGGGCATCTAATGTTTTAAAAAGAATATTCAATTGGTTCTCTTTGTACCGCTATATTGTTAAAAATAATTTTAACAAAGTAATTTTCAATACGGCAAGCAGTAATAAAGAAACAATTGCGTTAATACGCTTTTTACCTAATTACACAACTTGTTTTGGTACTATTCACAATCTTAGAAAACTTAATCATAGTTCTTCCCAAAAGATAGTTAGCAAACGAATCAAAAACTATTTTGTCTTAAATGATTTTTTAGTGGATTCGGCCCAAATAAATAATAAGGCTGTAAAGCTTTTTCCTTATTATCCTATTTTTTTCCCTAAATATAATAGTGTAAGCACAATCGATAAAAAGGATGATATTTGGATTTCTATTCCAGGTGAATTAAACTACAAAAGAAGAGATTATAAGCTTGTCTTAAAAGCGTTATCAATGTTAGATAGCGGCACGAAAAACTTAAGGATAATTATACTCGGAAAATTAAATTCATCCAATACAGATGCAAAATTATTTCTAGATGACCTTAAGACCTTTGGTCTGAATGAATTTATATACACATTTGATAGTTTTATAAAAAACGAATTATTTCATAGCTACATAAAAAAGTCTGATTACATAATGGCTCCTGTAGCTATCGCAGAACAGAACTATTTAAAGTACAAGATAACTGGGGCATATAACTTGGCATTTGCCTACAAGAAACCTCTTATTTGCCCGCAAGAATTAGGTATAATCCCGGATTTAAAAGAAAATTCATATTTCTATAAGGATTCGGAAAGCTTATCGGAATTATTTAAATCGCTACTATCCAGTACCATCAAAAAAAAAGAAATCTATTCCCACGAAAAGTGGAATTATGAATCACAGTATAAAAATTATTTGAGTTTAATCGAGAAGTAAAAATAGTATGTCCAAGACTGATTTTAATAATGAATTAAACAACTGTATTGAAATACTAAATAAAGGAGGGCTTATCCTCTACCCTACAGATACGGTCTGGGGAATTGGGTGTGATGCCACAAATGAAGCTGCAGTTAAAAAGGTATATGAGCTAAAAAAACGCGAAGACTCAAAGGCTTTAATATGTTTGGTATCCAATGATTCTATGTTAGAAAGACACGTAGAAGAGGTTCCCGATGTTGCTTATGACATAATGGATTTATCTACCAAGCCCACTACCATTATCTATGACAATCCAAAAAACTTTGCAGAAAATCTGATTGCATCGGACAATACAATTGCCATACGGGTAGCATCAGATAAATTTTGTAAATACTTAATTGGAAAGTTTAAAAAACCTATTGTTTCTACCTCAGCAAATATTGCAGGTAATGCCACTCCAAATAGTTTTAAAGAAATAGACAAAGTCATTTTAAAAGGTGTGGACTATGTGGTAAATTTGCACCGTGAAAATCAAAATCCATCTCCCTCTTCAATAATTAAATTAAGTAATGATGGTACGGTGAAAATTATCCGTAAATAGTGTCACCAAAGACTAGAAATGAACCATAAAAAAGCACTTTCAAACCAAATTTTTGAATTAATAGGCCAATGTGCTGACGAACTGCATGTTGACGCTTATGTAATTGGTGGTTTTGTACGTGATTATTTACTTACTAGGAATACTGCCAAGGATATTGATATTGTTGCTATAGGTAGTGGAATTGAACTTGCCAATAAAGTAGCATCTACGTTACCAGGTAAGCCACAAATTTCAGTTTTTAAAAATTTTGGAACGGCTATGATCAAACATGGCGATCTAGAGTTGGAATTTGTAGGCGCAAGAAAAGAAAGCTATCACAGGGACAGCAGAAAACCAGTTGTTGAGGATGGTAGCCTGGAAGATGATCAAAAAAGGCGTGATTTTACGATTAATGCCTTGGCAATATCTATTAACAAAAGAAGCTTCGGAGAGCTGTTAGATCCTTTTAATGGTATTAAAGATTTAGAAAATAAAATTATTAGGACACCATTAGAACCGGGTATCACGTATTCTGATGACCCCCTAAGAATGATGCGGGCCATACGATTTGCCACACAGCTTAGCTTTGTTATTGAACAAGAATCATTAGCTGCAATAACAGAAAACAAAGAACGAATCAAGATAATTTCCAATGAGCGTATAGTAGATGAGTTGCATAAGATTATAAGCTCTAGAAAACCCTCCATCGGTTTTGCCTTGCTACATAAGACCGGACTATTAGATATTATTCTTCCGGAATTGACAGCCCTTCAGGGCATTGAGGAAATTGAAGGACAAAAACACAAAGATAATTTTTGGCATACCTTAGAGGTAGTGGACAATATTGCTGAAACAACTGATAATCTTTGGCTAAGGTGGGCCGCATTATTACATGATATTGGCAAGGCACCTACAAAAAGGTTTCATAAAAAATTAGGTTGGACATTTCACGGGCATGAGTTTGTAGGTTCAAAAATGGTATATAAACTTTTCAAAAAGTTAAGAATGCCATTGAATGAAAAAATGAAATATGTTCAAAAGTTGGTCATGATGAGTTCTAGACCAATAATTCTAGCCGAAGAACATGTTACCGACTCTGCCGTAAGAAGATTAGTCTTTGATGCTGGTGAAAATGTGGATGACCTTATGACCCTATGTGAAGCTGATATCACCACTAAAAATCCAAAAAAACTCAGAAAATATAAAAACAATTTTAAAATTGTTCGCGAAAAAATTATTGAGGTAGAAGAAAGAGACCGCGTTCGAAATTTTCAACCACCTGTAAGTGGTGAGGAAATAATGAAAACCTTTAATTTAAAACCTTCAAAAGAGATAGGGATAATTAAAGATGCCATAAAAGAAGCTATATTAGAAGGGGAAATTCCCAATGAATACGAAGCGGCAAAAACTTTTATGATCAAAAAAGGGAAGAAATTAGGTTTAAAAGTAAATTAACCATCTATGTCTATTAGAAAACTTGCCAAGTTAACACTTATCCTAGTTTATTTGGTCATTATCGCTGGTGCGGTTGTTCGCATGACCGGTAGTGGTATGGGTTGCCCGGATTGGCCCAAATGTTTTGGTTATTATATACCGCCTACAGAAACATCACAATTGCAATGGGCTCCCAATAAAGATTTTAAAAAGGGGCAAGTAATCATTGTTAAGGAAACACTGCAAATAGCGAAAAAAGATTTTAAAACTCCTACCAAATATTCTCAGGACAACTGGGAATTATATACGAAACACGACTATGCCATTTTTAACCCATGGCATACCTGGATAGAGTATATAAACAGGCTATTAGGTGCTCTCGCAGGCCTTGCTACACTTATTCTAGCCATCGCAACTATTAAATTTTGGAGAAAAAGAAGGGTAGTCACCATACTTTCTTGGTTAGTGGTTTTTGGTATGGGTTTTCAAGCTTGGTTAGGGGCTACCGTGGTATATTCTGTATTGGAACCCATAAAAATAACTTTACATATGCTTATGGCGCTATTAATAGTAGCCATGCTTCTCTATATTATTTATTGTTTGAACCGAGAGGATAAGAGAATACGTTTTGACAAAACAGCCCTACTCCTGGCGGTTTTTGCATTAAGCCTAACACTTGTGCAAATAGTTATGGGTACTCAAGTAAGACAGTTTGTTGACCATCAAATTGACTTACTTGGTTCAAATGCAAAGGATATGTGGTTAGATAATCCTACACTTGCATTTTTTGTCCATCGTTCTTTTTCCATTTTGGTAGTTTTAGTTAATATGCTTTTAGCATACAGGATTCACAAATTTAAATTAGGACATATTAAGATTTATTGGATTATATTTCTTTTAGCAGTAGAGATTTTCTCCGGTATAGCTATGTACTACTTGGATTTTCCCTTTGCAAGTCAACCATTACACCTCGTCTTGGCATCCATTTTATTTGGAGTACAATTCTATTTGGTTTTAGATGCATTAAAGCCTAAAATTAGTCCCAAAACTTTGTAACTTTGCCTTCCCACAAAATTTAAGGCATGGTCTACAAAATAAGAATAATATTAGATGCTGAAGAGGACATCTTCAGGGATTTGGAGATAGAAGCGCATAATTCCTTAGAGGAATTTCATAATACCATAACACAGGCATTTGGTTTTCTCGGAAATGAAATGGCCTCTTTCTACACCTGTGATGAAGAGTGGAAACAAGATGAGGAAATTGCACTTTTTGATATGAGTGAATCCGGTTCCGATGTTAGGTTAATGAACGAAACATTCTTAGAAGATATTATCACGGAAAATAGTCCAAAACTTATCTATGTTTATGATTTCTTAAACATGTGGACATTTTTTATTGAACTGGCCGATATTGTTGAAAAAGAAGATGGGCGATCATATCCGAACTTATTATTTAGTTTTGGCGAACTTCCCGAAGCTCCACCGGAAAAGAAGTTTGAATCTGAAAACAGTGCATTTGATTTTGACGATACTTTTGAAAATTATGATGACTTGGATTTTGATGAAAATTGGAACTAGTTGGTCGAAATTATAATAACCGTCCGCACAAGAAATTTCTATAACAGAACACTTAAATAATATTCCATGATCAATTTATATGCTACCCAAATTGAAACAATCTCTATTCATAGAGTTGGAAATAAAAATAAAAACGAGGGTGTATTTTTATCCGCTGAACCCTTCGCCCTTAACGATGAAACCACAGGTTTGTTAAAAGAATATTTCTTTAAACCATTTAGGGAAAAAGAAGAGAATTATTATAAGCTAAGTAATGAGGTAGATGTAGAGTTTAACGAATTGTATAAAATTGTGAGTGATGTTTTTGCAGACCCTTCCAATGCCCACTACAATTCAAAAAAAATTGCCACTCACCTATTTGAACAGTCCAACCATCCACATATAAAAAGTGGAGAGGTATATGTAACCTACTTGTCCAATTTGCTTTTGGACAATAAAAAAGTAGATGCTATTGGTATATTCAAAAGCGAATTAAAGCATGATTTTCTTCAGTTTCAAGAAAATGATTCCAATTTGGATATTGTTGTACAACAAGGCATTAACATTAATAAATTAGATAAAGGTTGTCTAATCTTCAATATTGACAAAGAAGAAGGTTATAAGGTATTATCTGTGGACAGCAATAAGTATGATACCAAATATTGGTTAGAAAATTTTCTCGGTGTTGATGTGCTGTCAGATGATAATTTTAAGACTAAAAATTATTTGAAATTCTGTCAAAATTTCGCAAAGGATGTTGTTTTACCGGCAGAGGATAAACAACAAGAAGTATTGTTTATGAATAGAGCAGTGAACCATTTTGCCAAAAATGATGCTTTTGAAGAGACCAACTTCTTAAATGAGGTTATGGAAAATCCCGAGCTGATACCAGAATTTA
>CBFIGW010000097.1:0-12238 GCA_965662155.1 Maribacter sp.
AAGCAAGCTTTTCCCCGCTGCCCCTCGACTTGCATGTGTTAGGCCTGCCGCTAGCGTTCATCCTGAGCCAGGATCAAACTCTTCATCGTTGTTTTGTTATATGTTTCCCAACGAACCAAAAAATCCGAACCCCGGCCCCGATCGTATCGATCTAATTCTTTATATTCTTTTTTTCAAAACGGTAAAAACCGTCCCGAAAATCTCTCCACAATATTTCAATGAACTCTCTCGAACAAAACTCAGGAACTTCCGTCACTTTAGCCTTGTTACCCCTTAGGTGTTTCCCTAAGCGGGTGCAAATATACAACTGTTTTTTAACCCAACAACTTTTTAAAGAAAAAAAATAAACTTTTTTTAAGTAGGGAAAATCAACATGTAATTCCAGAACTTTTTCCTTCTATTGCTTTCAGTTTTACCTTTCTCAATATCGGGCTGCAAATGTAAAACCATTTATCAAATCAACAATGCTTTTTTTTAAAAAAAAATCGTGTTTTTTTACCACAATACACAACCCGCTCTTTTACAGATTTTTACCCCTAAAAAAATAAAAGGTATCTAATTTAATGATTTTTTTACATCATTATATAAAATACTCAGGATAATTTGCATGAAACTTAAAATTGAATTGTAATTATACCTGTTATCAAGAGTAATCAAAAGGAAACTGATTACCTATAATAAGCTAAAACATCACACTATACTATTGTGAGCATGAAGACAACATAGTATCTTTGCCACCTTATTTAAGATATACTGTCATATGATCAAGATTACTTTACCAGATGGTTCATTAAAGGAATTTAACAAAGGGACCACTCCCCTTGAGGTTGCAAAAAGCATAAGTGAGGGCTTAGCCCGGAACGTTATATCCGCAAAATTTAACGACACTATAGTGGAAACCCGCACACCTTTACAACAAGACGGTTTATTAATATTGTATACTTGGAATGATAAAGCTGGAAAAACAGCATTTTGGCATTCCTCTTCACATATTGTAGCACAGGCTTTAGAAGAACTTTACCCTGGCATAAAATTAACTATTGGTCCTGCCATAGAGAATGGCTTTTATTACGATGTAGAATTACCAGATGGCAATATATCCGAAAAGGACTTTCAGCAAATAGAAAAAAAAGCGATAGATATTGCGCGAGGAAAACATGATTTTAAAATGCGTGCAGTCTCCAAAAGTGATGCACTCAAGTTTTACAAAGACCAAGGAAACGAATACAAGGTTGAGTTAATTGAAAATTTAGAAGACGGCACAATCACTTTTTGTGATCATGATAGTTTTACCGATTTATGTCGCGGAGGTCATATTCCCAATACTGGCATTGTCAAGGCCATTAAAATTCTTAGTGTTGCCGGTGCCTACTGGAGAGGTAATGAAAACAACCCACAACTTACAAGAGTATATGGAATATCCTTTCCTAAGCAAAAAGAGTTAACCGAGTACCTTGAGTTGCTTGAGGAAGCAAAAAAAAGAGATCATAGAAAACTAGGTAAAGAACTAGAACTGTTTACTTTTTCCCAAAAGGTTGGCCAAGGTTTACCACTTTGGCTTCCCAAGGGTGCGGCCCTAAGGGAACGCTTAGAGCAATTCTTAAAAAAAGCTCAGAAAAAAGCTGGATATGAAATGGTGGTTACACCTCATATAGGCCAGAAAGAATTATATGTTACCTCTGGGCATTATGCGAAATACGGTGAAGATAGTTTTCAACCTATAACCACACCCAAAGAAGATGAGGAGTTTCTTTTAAAGCCAATGAATTGCCCTCACCATTGTGAAATATACAACTCCAAACCTTTTAGCTATAAAGAACTCCCAAAAAGATTTGCAGAATTTGGAACCGTATATAGATACGAACAAAGTGGCGAACTTCATGGTTTAACAAGAGTTAGAGGTTTTACTCAAGATGATGCACATATTTTCTGTACACCAGATCAATTAGACCAAGAGTTTAAAAATGTAATTGATTTATCATTATATGTATTAGGTTCTTTAGGATTTGAGAATTTCACCGCACAAGTTTCCGTAAGAGATTTAGATACTCCTGAAAAATACATAGGTAGTGTTGAAAATTGGGAGAAAGCAGAGCAAGCTATTATTAATGCGGCTAAAGAAAAAGGTCTAGATTTTATAATTGAAAGTGGGGAAGCGGCTTTTTATGGTCCTAAACTTGATTTCATGGTCAAAGACGCCTTAGGTAGACAATGGCAATTAGGCACCATACAGGTAGATTACAATTTACCTGAAAGATTTGACCTTACTTATAAAGGTAGTGACAATGAATCCCATAGACCTGTAATGATTCATAGGGCTCCCTTTGGAAGCATGGAGCGTTTTATTGCACTTTTATTGGAACACACAGGGGGTAATTTCCCATTGTGGTTGATTCCTGACCAAGCTATTGTATTGCCTGTAAGTGAGAAACATGAAAAATATGCTGAAAAAGTTTTAAAATCCCTAGAAAATAACGAAATTCGCGCCCTTGTCGACAATAGAAACGAGACGGTAGGCAAAAAAATCAGGGAAGCTGAAATGAACAAAATACCTTTTATGCTCGTAGTTGGTGAGAATGATGAAGTTGCAAATACTATATCGGTGAGGAGACATGGAGGTGAAGATTTAGGAGCAATTTCAATAGAAAAATTTAATGACTTGGTAAAAAAAGAAATAAATAGTACCTTAAAGTCGTTTTAGAAAAATTAAGTTTAATTAAAAATATTAAGTCATAGCAATACGTAAAAGATTCAGGCCTCAACCTAGGAGGGAAAATAAAAACCCTCACAACATTAATGAAAAAATTCTTGCTCCAGAAGTGAGATTAGTTGGTGATAATGTAGAAGTTGGAGTATATCCAATTAGAAAAGCTTTGGATATTTCTAAGGAATTAGAATTGGATTTAGTAGAGATTTCGCCCAAGGCGAAACCTCCTGTTTGTAAAATAATTGATTACAAGAAATTTTTATACGAACAGAAAAAGAGAGACAAAGCCATGAAGGCCAAAGCCTCTAAGGTTGTTGTGAAAGAAATTAGGTTTGGTCCTAATACCGATGATCATGATTACGAATTTAAAAAGAAACATGCTGAAAAGTTCTTGAAAGACGGAGCTAAGTTAAAAGCCTATGTTTTCTTTAAAGGTCGTTCCATTGTTTACAAGGACCAAGGTGAAATATTATTGTTAAAATTGGCATCTGAATTAGAAGAACTTGGAAAAGTGGAGCAAATGCCAAAATTAGAGGGGAAACGTATGACTATGTTCATTGCCCCAAAAAGTAAAGGAAAATAGATCTTTGGTTTTTAAAGAAACCAAAAAAGCTAATAAAATACTAAACGCTATCAGTGAAAACAGATAGCGTTTAGCATGCAAAGTGAGATTAATTAATTAAATAGGAGAAAATGCCTAAACAAAAAACAAAATCCAGTGCCAAAAAGCGATTTAAGCTTACAGGTACAGGTAAAATCAAAAGAAAGCACGCTTTTAAAAGTCACATTCTTACAAAGAAGTCTAAAAAGCGTAAGCTAGCGTTAACACATGATACATTGGTACACCAGCATGATGTTAACAGTATTAAAGAACAATTACGTTTAAAGTAATTGAATTTAACAAGGTAAAATTATTAACCATGGAGTTGGGCCAAAAAGTTCCTAAATCAAATTAGGGCGCCTGCTACAAAAAATTAAAAAGAAATGCCAAGATCAGTAAATGCAGTAGCTTCTAGAGCCAGAAGAAAAAAGGTAATGAAGCAAGCCAAAGGTTACTTTGGAAGACGTAAAAACGTTTGGACAGTAGCTAAAAACGCGGTTGAAAAAGCAATGTTATATGCTTATAGAGATCGTAGAAACAAGAAAAGAACTTTCCGTTCACTATGGATTACCCGTATTAATGCAGGTGCCAGATTACACGGAATGTCTTACTCTCAATTTATGGGAAAGGTTAAAGCCAACAACATAGAACTTAACAGAAAAGTTTTAGCCGATTTGGCCATGAACCATCCAGATGCTTTTAAAGCAATAGTTGATCAAGTAAAATAACAAACATTATATCTCACTTTAAAAAATCCGGTTCTATTGAACCGGATTTTTTTTAACCCCTTTTAATTTTAGAAACTGCAGTTTTAAATTCTTGCCAATCTATTTCTTCATCTGCATTTTTATCATATCCCTCTATCAACTTAGAACCTACTAAGCCTCTAATAAACCCACTAACTTCTGCCTGTTTTAATAGTGATACAATTTCACTTTTTTTAAGTTTACCACTACTGTCCTTATCAAAGAATCTAAACGCTTCTTCTGGCGTAGTAAAATGGTTGGTTATTACTATTTGAATCTTATTTAAGATAGTTTCTTCCGTTGTCATATTTCATTCCTATTATTATCTATTACAAATCAATTTCCAAAACAAGTTATGACCAATGATCTACCTGAGGCATAATCTCTATGCTCACAGAGATAAATACCTTGCCATACTCCTAAATTAAGCGAGCCATTAGTAATCGGCACATACACCGAGGTTCCCATTAAAGAAGCCTTTATATGTGCAGGCATATCATCCGGCCCCTCATAATTATGCACATAATATGATGCATTTTCTGGCACCATGATATTCATGTGACTTTCAAAATCCTTTCTGACCGTGGGATCTGCGTTTTCATTAATCGTTAAACTTGCAGAAGTATGCTTTATAAATAATTGCAGCATACCTATAGTAATTTTTTTTAACTCTGGCATAGCCACAAGAATTTCATCCGTCACCAAATGAAATCCCCTGGGATAGGCTTTTAGTCTAATTTCTTTCTGATAAATTTCCATTCTTTTTAAATATCAAATAAATGTAAAACTTTCTAAAAACGAGTCATAATTAAGTTGTGAACAAATACCTTTGTGAAACTAAAAACTATACATGGATTTATCTAAGGTAAAAATGGTTGTTTCCGATATGGATGGTACATTGTTAAACACCAACCATGAAGTAAGCCATCGGTTTTTCGAATTATTCGAAATAATGCACCAAAAAGGAATTATTTTTGTTGCAGCAAGTGGTAGACAATATCATAGCATAGTAGATAAATTACTACCAATAAAGAACGATATAATAATTATTGCCGAAAACGGAGGTTTTGCCATGCATAAGAATAAAGAACTGTTGGCCACCCCCCTACCTAATGATGATAAAAATCATGTATTAGACATTCTCGATTCTATAGAAAATATTTATCCCGTGTTATGTGGAAAACACTCTGCGTATATAAAAAATGACTCTAAAGAATTCGAAGACAAACTAAGAGAATATTATACAGACTATAAGGTAGTTGAAAATTTAAAAGACTTTGATGGGGAAATACTTAAAATAGCTATTTACCATTTTGAAAACTCTGAAAAATACATCTATCCCAGCGTTGCCCATTTAGAGGATAAATTAAAAGTAAAAGTATCGGGTGAAAACTGGGTTGATATATCTAGCCCCAATGCTCATAAGGGTTTTGCTTTAAGTAAAGTTCAAGAACTTTACAACGTTAAACCCGAAGAAACCATGGTTTTTGGTGATTATAATAATGATTTAGAAATGCTTGGTTTAGCTGAGTTTAGTTTTGCTATGGAAAATGCTCATCCAAATGTAAAAAAAGCTGCCAACTATTGTACCCTTAGCAATGAAAACAATGGTGTTGAGCATATACTGTCCAAACTAGTTCTTTAACCTCATAGGTAAAGTAAACAATATAACTTTATACTTACTCAACGGAAGGTTTTAATTCGCTCGGAAGATACCCCATTGTTCTTTTGAATGCGGTTGTAAAATGTTGGGGATTAGCGTAACCAACTTCAAAGGCGGCTTGTGCTATTGTTACTCCGTCTTGGGCAATTAAACTTTTAGCGAGCTCCATACGAAGAGAAGTTATATATTTAAACACTGTAACACCGTAAAGTTTTTTAAAATCCCTTTTTAACTTTGTAGCGTTGAACCCTGCTATTTCAGCCAAATCTTTAATCTTTAAGGGGTGTTTTAAATTCTCCCTGATAAAGGCTTCAACTTTTACCAATGCCAAATAATCTGAATTCAATAGTTTTATGTTGTTTTTAGAAAGTTTGGAAGTATGTCTGTCTAGTAGAAAATCTATCAATAAAACCGTTAATTTACTTTCTAAATATTTTTTTCCTATTTCCCCTTCATACGGACACTGGATGATATCATTTATGGTACTACGAATGTTAGGAGGTATAAATTTGCTCTTATCCCAAAGCACAAATGAGTTAGAATTTAATATGGCATTTTTCAGTTTATTAAATTTATTTTCAAATTCTTCACCAAGAAGTTTCTGCAATAAGCTAGGCTTAACGTATATCTCGAACAACTTTGCATTACCCTTAAAAAATATATCCCTACCCTCAGTTTTCGGGTAATAAAACATATTACAATGGTTTTCCGGGATATTGACTAGGTACTTGATATGTCTTAAGGGTTGGTAGCAATAAATACCCTCTAATGAAAAATGTAATTTTATTAAGTGCTCATCACATATGACACTAATTTCTGAATCAAATGCCTGAAGGAGTTGTTTATTACATAAGTCTATCCCCTTAATATATGAGGTGTTTTGATTGGTTGTTACCTCTACCTCATTATACTGCAATGAGTTATGCAAATAACCGTTTTCAAATAACTTCTTAACTCGTATCTCCTTTCGTAATAGTCCTTCGTTCATTGGTTTCTACTTCTGCAAACCATTACTTCCTTTTGCGTAAGTTTAACTTCTTTTCTCGGTACTTCCTCTTAAGCATCCTTCTCTAGATTTGCAAAGCTAGTTTATTTAGACTAAATCTTAATAAACTTAAGTAGCATTTTTTTACAGATGAACAAACTCTATACGCTAATACTTCTTTTACCAGTGCTTACCATCCAGGCGCAAGATATCTCTAGTACGATTTCAGGAACTATTAAGGATAATTCCGGCGCTCCCCTACCATACGCCAGTGTACTAATTCAAGATTTAAAAATTGGAGCTCTTACCACTGAGAATGGAAATTATACAATTAACCATGTACCGCATGGAAAGCATAAAATTTTAGTGTCTTTTATTGGCTTTGGCACACAATCCAAAACCATTGAAGTATCTAAAAACACCAAAATCAATTTCACTTTACAAGAAAGCTTTGAAAACTTAAACGAAGTAACAATTAACGGTAAAACCATTGAAACCGAACTAGAAACCAAGGGTTTCGCGGTAAATGCCATTAATACCGAGGAAGCTAGCATAAGAAATATTCAAACCAATGAGTTACTAAATACTACTGTAGGTGTTAAAATTAGACAAAACGGTGGCTTAGGTTCCGAGGTAACATATAGTTTGAATGGACTATCCGGAAATTCGGTAAGAATATTTATTGATGGTATTCCTTTATCCACCTATGGTAATTCTTTTAATCTTAACAGCATTCCTCCTTCAATAATCAAACAGATTGAAGTATACAAAGGTGTTGTTCCAGGTCATTTAGCCGATGATGCACTTGGTGGTGCAATTAATATAGTACTTCACAGAGATGCTAAAACCAATTTCAATACTTCGGTTTCCTATGGATCCTTCAATACACTACAGGCTAGTGTAAACGGTCTATTCCGTCTTGATGAATCGGGCTTTACGGTTAAGGCATCTTTTTTTCATAATTATTCCGATAACGATTACAAAGTATCTGGCAGAACTGTTGTTGTTTCAGGTCTCGGAGGAGTGCAAACACCAATTACCGCCAGAAGATTTAATGATGCATACCGATCAACTGGAGGGATGGCACAAATTGGTTTTACCAATGTAAAATGGGCCGATCAATTCTTTATTGGAATCACAGGGTCGGATGACTATAAAGAGGTGCAACATGGTGCCTTTATGACCATTACGCCTTATAAAGGTCGGTTTTTAGAATCAGATGCCCTATTAGGAAGTTTAAGCTACCAAAAGAAAAATTTATTTGTAAAAGGACTTGACATTAATATTAATGGTCTTTACGGTAAAAGAAACCGTGCTGTAAACGATACCGTTTCTTGGGCATATAGCTGGAACGGCGAACGTGCCATAGATTTTAGAGGTAACGAATATCAATATACTTGGCGGTCCCAGCAAGAAGGAGGACCCACACTTGCCAAAATCAAAAGAAATGTAGCTTCTGTTAGAACCGGGCTCTCATACACCATTAATGAACATCATAAAATTTTGACCAACCACGTTTACAGCGGTATTGACCGTGAAGATAGTGATGAACTTCAATCTGTTTTGGAAAATACATTTCTTGGCACCAGAGATTTACACAAAAACATATATTCCCTAACCTATGAATTAACCGCATTTGAGGAAAGGCTTAAAGCAAACCTTTTCGGTAAACATTATCGGCAAAAAACGATTAGTGTTGATCCGGCTATAGAAACTGATACTAACGGAAATGACAGAATAGTAGATGAAATTGTAAGCAACCATACCAGCTATAATGGCTACGGTTTTGCAGCTTCTTATGCCATTAAACCGAATATCACGTTATTGGCATCAGCTGAAAAAGCCATACGATTACCCAACGAAACAGAAGTTTTTGGTAATGATGGCGATAATGTTGTAGCCAATTCAAGCATAAATCCTGAAAGTAGCAATAATTATAATTTAGGTTTAAGATTTGGAAACTTTAATTATAAAAAACACGATTTTACTATTTCAGCTAATGTTTTTACTCGAAACATTAAAGATAGAATTGGCCTTCCTATTGAAACTTCATTGAATGTAAACGATGAACTTATTGTTTATGTAAACCAAGGTAGCGCTACATCAAAAGGTTTTGATGCTCAATTTAACTACTCCTACCAAAATAATTTTGGTCTCAATTTTAATATTTCCCGATTCGATTTAAAGGTAATTAACCAAGGTATAGAAATAACGGTACCAAACACACCGTTTTTCACCATGAATGGTGGTTTACGATATTCTTTAAACAATGCCATTCAAAAAAAATCACACTTAAACCTATTCTACAATATCTATTTCACGGATAGATTTTCATTCTTGACCGACCAAGGTTCCAATACGGTAGGAAACGAATTTTTTGATGTTCCCGAACAATTGGCACATGATTTTGGATTTAGTTACACCTTTCCGAACAAAAAATTTGTGATGAGTTTTGATGTCAAAAATATATTTGACCAACCCGTATACGACAATCTATCCGTTCAAAAACCAGGTAGGGCATTTTACCTAAAATTAAATTACGCAATACATAAATTTTAATCCATTAAATAATAAAAAATGAAACGAACCTTTCTAAATTTTAAAACTTTTGCTACCGCTATACTAACAGCAGGGCTAATGATTGCCTGCAGTAGTGAAGATGAAGACGTTATTATTCCCAACCCGGATACGGAAGAACCGTCAGACACCAGATGGATTACCGTTGCTAGTGCTAAAATGGGAGATAACCCTGGTGATGGTAATGGTGGCACATTACTTTATTCTGTAACTAGTGATGATGCAAAAGACCCCACTGTTTCAATTGCTCCTTTTGAAAATGGTTTTATAGCTCCCTCTAACAGAACGGCAAGATTGCAATCTTCAGAAGATGGCAATACCATTTTCAATATTAGTTACGCAGGTGATACCGGCGGTAACTATACAAAATATACCGTTGAAGGCGGACAAACTTTTACGCCTTCAGGGTCGGAAGTTAGCGTTGCACCCTATGTAGGGACTGCTCCCCGATGGATAAAACTTTTTGATGGTGATCAAACTGGTGCTGCCGTGTATGTGGATACAGAAAATCAATTTGACGAAAACGATAACTATACCCGAACCAAAGCTACCATAGGTGTACTTACTTTAGACTTGGTAAATTCTTCTATAAAGGAATTTCAAGAGCATACGGTAGCATTAAGTGCAGAAGAAGAGGCAAATGGATATTATATTTCTAGAATTGACATGCCTACCTTAAACACAGCAGGCGATAAACTATACATCGGTACACGCTTAAGTAAAGTTGATCCTGCTACTGCGGAAAGCGATAGTAACTATGAAATATTAGGATCAAAAACTATTATATTGGACTATCCTTCTTTATTAAATCCTTCTGTTATCACTTCTACAGTGGGGCATGGAAATACCAACGGATACCGTAGTATTAATTCTTTTGAGTATAACGGTAGCGTTTATCAAGCCAACCAAAATGATCCTGAAGGCTCTTATATTTTAAAAATCGATGCCGATAATGAATATGATAATTCTTATGATTTTAACCTTGATGAAGCTTTAGGCGTTGAAGGTGCCTATATTCTTGCATGGAGACCTACAGCTAATGGTAAGGCAATATTGGCATATAGGCACAGTAGCTCTTCTGAAGGAGTGGCTGGTGCACAAGGATTTTTCGCCTTGGTAGATCTAAATGCCAAAACCGCCTTACAGATTAATGACATTCCTTATGACCCAGATTTCTACTTATTTCAGTACCAAGGATTTGTAGTACAAGGAACTGAAATATACCTTACCCAAGGTGCTGTAGGCCAAAACGGTAATATTTATGTTGTAGATACTGAGACCGGAGAAGTAACTAAAGGTGCAGAATTGATAAATGTAGAAGGGAGTCACTTTATTGGGGTATTTTAACTTTGATATATTCCTCAAAGAATAAAAAACCTTTGTCAAAATTGTATTTTGGCAAAGGTTTTTTCAATGTGTTGGACATTATTTTTAATCAAGTCTTTTGTTTCTTTTTTCTTGCTGCAGGAAACAAAACGTTATTAAGTATTAAGCGATAACCAGGTGATGTTGGGTGCAGTTCTAGTTCTGTTTTTGGGTCCCCTACCCTATGCTGGTAATCCTCTGGGTCATGCCCTCCATAAAAGGTAAAAAAGCCTTTCCCCTTAATACCATGTATGTATCTGGCCTCTTCATTTAGTTTATTCTCCCCTAGAACCATAACCGTTGGCTTCAACTGAAGCCTATTAAACGCCGTCGTCTGCCCCATAAACCCTTTTACCAACATAGTATGGTTTTGGCATAACATGGTAGGTACCGGATCCCATTTAGCAGAGAAATCCATTAAGGAAAAATAATCGGATTCTTTTGGGACATTGCCCCTCTTAGAAGTCATATCTATTGAGGAAAATTCGTATTTCAATGGACTTCTTTCCAAGATAAAATCTTTAAATGCGAATGTTTTACCATAATCTAAATTTGCCTGATAATTTGCATCCGACGGATCACCATCGAACATGGGTTCGCAAATATCAACTCCATCTGCCGCTAATGCTATATCAAAACTATCCGTAGCAGAGCACATAGCAAACATAAATCCGCCACCAATTACATAATTTCTTATTTTAAGAGCAACAGCCCCTTTTTCTTCGGAAACCTTATTATATCCCAATTTCTTGGCTAACTTTTCTGCTTCTTTCTTACCTTCTATATACCAAGGTGTTGCCCGATAACTTCCATAAAATTTGCCATATTGTCCGGTAAAATCCTCATGGTGCAAGTGTAACCAATCATACAACGCTAATTTATCGTTCAAAACCTCTTCATCATAAACCGTTACATAAGGAATTTCCGCATAGGTCAACACCATTGTAACAGCATCGTCCCATGGTTGATTTCCTTTTGGTGAGTATACCGCAATTTTTGGAGCTTTTTCCAATATAACGGCGTCTTGATTCCTTGCCGGACTACTTATTTCGTCTAAAATTGAATTCGTTTCACTATCCGAAAGCACTTCAAAAGAAACTCCTCTAATTTGACATTCTTTGCGTATACTATCCCCATCGGGCAAAAGAAAAGAACCTCCCCTATAATTTAATAACCATTGTACCTTTTGCTGTTTGGAAAGTACCCAATAGGTAATACCATATGCTTTTAGATGATTTTTTTGCGTATCTGCATCCATAGGAATTAAGATGGATGTAGCAAAAGCAGGTAAACCTATACATAGTAAAATAAACGCTAAAAAATATCTTCTCATATAAACCAAACATTGTGAAGTTTATCAAAGATATAGGAAAATCAACTGAATTTCTTAGTTGCTACCGTTAAAGAAATTAGAATAAAAAACACTAAAAGATCAAAGTTAACAAAGAAGAAAAGATGTTTTCAAAAAATCAAAATGGGACATCATCGTTATCCGGCTCCAAATTGTCATTCATGGTACTACCAAAAACGTCATCGGCACTAGGTAGATTTTTTGTGATAAAAGGGTTCTCCTCATTAGCATTCATTTTTGATT
>CBFIGW010000098.1:0-12095 GCA_965662155.1 Maribacter sp.
TGATCCTTCTGGTATTCTATGGATTGGTACGGAAGATGGTCTGGATAAGTATGACCCGTATGAGAATCAGTTTAATCTAAATAAGACCATATCTAAATATATTAACAACAAAGTACCTAGAATCCGCGGGTTTTCACAAACTTATGACAACAAACTTATTGCGGCCACTAGGCATAATGGACTGTTTATTTTAGACCAAAATACTTTTAAGCCACTTTATGAAAAATCACATGATATTGCCAGTATTTACTCTAATGACGGTAAAACCTTTTTCTGCGGTCTGTGGGATGGAAGTGTCCTAGTTTATAATTATACAAAGAACAGTGCTAAACTTATGGATATAGGTTTTAAAAAATCCGCGGTACTTAGCTTTTTGGATATTGGTGAAAATCGGATGATCATAGGTTCTTTTGGAGAAGGGGCCATTATCGTAGATAGCCAAAATTTGAAATGGGATGCCGGTGTAAATCAATTATTTAAGACAAGCTCAATTAATAATATGGTGTTATCCCATGATGGCAACCTTGTTTGGTTTGCCACTGAGGAAGGTGTACTACAGTATGACATAAAGACATCAAATACAAAATCATTTCATGCGAACCCTGTAGATAAAAGATTTTTACCCCATAATAATGTAAGTGATGTAATTATGGATGACAATGGAGTGGTTTGGGCGGCCACGCGTTTGGGATTGGCTAGCTTTGACAAACAACAAGATAATTTTGTCTCTCTTAGCGAACCTGAAGAATTGATAGGTAAATGGGTTACCGATCTAGCAATAGATGAAAACGGGAGACTTTGGCTAAATATGAACGATAATATTATAGCAAAGCTTGATCCAAAACTTGAAGATTCCAATTTAAAGATTTACGAGGTTAACAGTGGTAATCGTTTAGATGTTTTTGGTTCAAGTGGTTTTTATCACTTTAACGATTCTATGATTTATTTAGCCGGCAAAAATGGTGTTATATCGTTTTCGCCCTATACAATTGTAGAAGATTTATTGACCCCAGAACCGTTCATTACAGAATTTTTGGTACAAAACAAAGAAGTGTTCCATGGTGCTGAAATCAATGGGCAAAAATTTCTATCCAAAGGTTTAAATTTTGAGAAAAAGATGACCTTGAATTATAACAACCGTAATTTTTCGCTTCAGTTTTCCAGTCCCTCTTTTTCCAATCAAAGGCAAAATAAATATGAATACAAATTAGAAGGTTTTAATGATGATTGGGTTATAGCGGACGGTGGTTCGCGCACCGTTCAGTATACGAATCTTTACCCTGGCAAATATACGTTTAAACTAAGAGCAAGTAACAGTAATGGGTATTGGAGCGACGAAGTAGCGTATAAAATTGAAGTTGAACCGCCATTTTGGCTTACCTATAAAGCATTTTTCCTGTTTTTGGCGATACTCATAACAGTAATTTACGTGGTTAACAAGGTTATTAAAGAGCGGGTACGATTAAGGCAAGAATTACTTACCGAAAAATTAAAGCAGGAACGTAACGAAAAACTAAATAACGAAAAGCTGCGATTCTTCACAAACATCTCACATGAACTGAGAACGCCCTTGACCTTGATTTTAGGACCTGCCAAGGACATATTGCAACAAGCAACAGATACCCGAAACGATTTTCTGGGTTCACGCTCCCAGTTGATTCATCAAAATGCCAACCGACTATTAACACTGGTTAACCAAGTATTGGATTTTAGAAAGGCACAAACAGGTGAACTAGATTTGATCGTATCCCGTACGGATATAATGGAACAGTCCAAAATGATTTTTGAGACCTTCAAAGAACTTGCTAATAATAAAAATATATCCTTTAATTTCAATTGTGAGGACAAGTCCTTAATAGGTTGGATAGATATTGAAAAATATGAAAAAATACTTTTCAACCTCCTGTCAAATGCCATAAAATTCACCAATAGCCATGGGTATGTAGATTTATATATTGGCCTTTCGGACGAGTCAAACAAACACTTGGTCGTTGAGGTTAGTGACAACGGCATCGGAATACCAGAAGCTAGTCAAAAAAATATATTTTCGCGTTTTTACCAGGCCAGGAACAGTAAAGAAAGTACAACAGGTTCCGGCATTGGACTTTCACTAGTAAACTCCTTGGTCACAAGACATAAAGGCACCATCGATTTTATTAGTAATTCCCATGAGGGAACAATATTTAAAGTAAAAATACCTATTGTAGAAAATGCTTACGAACCAGATGAAATTAGCACACATCAAGTAACTTCAGATGTTCAAGAAGATACACTGTTCGAAACGGCCAAAAAAGTGCCACAGACGGTAAAAATCAAACAAAAAATTGTAATCATAGAGGACAATACAGAACTTAGAAATTACTTAATCGATTATCTCTCGGATTACTATAAAACCTACAGTGCGGAAAACGGTAAAGAAGGGTTGCAGTTATGTAAACAGATTAAACCTGCCTTGTGTGTTGCGGATGTTATGATGCCCGTAATGAATGGTTTGGAATTCTGTGAAGCTTTAAAAAAAGATGAATATATAAGTCATATTCCCGTAATCCTATTAACGGCCTTATCCGAAAACGCCGACAAAGCAAAAGGCTATAATGTTGGGGCGGACGGCTATTTGGTAAAACCGTTTGACCCATCATTATTAAAAACCAGAATAGCCAATATCATTAATACGCGCATAGAACTAAAAGCAAAATTTTCTGGTGATGCCGAGAGTGAAGTTAGCCTCCTTACCCACTCGCCCATAGATGAAGAATTTATGACCAAAGTGAACGATTTAATAAACCAAAAACTAAAAGATAGTGAGCTTACCACATCTTTCCTTTGCCAGGAACTAGGCATGAGCTCTTCCAAACTATACCGTAAAATTAAGGAGCTTACCGATTTGTCACCAAATGAGTTTATTAGAACCGTACGCTTAAAAAAATCAGCATTACTTCTAAAATCCAAAAAATACAACGTCTCCGAAGTTTCGGATTTAACCGGATTTAATGATCCTTTATATTTTAGTAGATGTTTTAAAAAACAATTTGGATTTCCTCCAAGCGCCTTAATTAAAGATGAAGTAAGGACAGACGTCTAAATTATTTAAATAATAGAATTTGTCCATGTTTTTGAAATATCCGTCTATATAAATAAAAAGAACAAAAGTTATTTTTAGACTAACCGTAGCATTTGTAAAAGTTAAATTAGATTAAAAAGAACTATTATGAAAAACTCATCTATAAATGATAAGAACAACCCAATGAATGATGTGGACGATTGGGAACACGATTTGTTATCTAGATACCCTGACCCAAAGGAAACCGTTAAAGAAAAAGAAGAATTTAGAAATTATGTAGATTCTGATAGAGTTGACGGTGTTCGCGAATTTTATCGATTAAACCACCAATATCAAACCTATGATTTTGTCTGTAAAAAGGAAGAAAAATTTTTAAATTTCAATAAAAGGGAAATGTCCCTGTGGGATGCTGTTGATTTTTTAAATACACTGGTAGACGATAGTGATCCAGATATTGAGTTAGATCAATTACAACATTTATTACAGACTTCGGAAGCAATAAGGGCCGACGGACATCCAGATTGGTTCGTACTTACGGGGTTTATACATGATATCGGCAAAGTACTATGTCTGTTCGGAGAGCCACAATGGGCGGTGGTAGGTGATACTTTTCCCGTGGGCTGTGGTTATTCCAACAAAATAGTATACTCAGAGTTTTTTGAGGAAAATCCGGATTTTTCAGATGAACGATACAACACTAAGCTAGGTGTCTATACCGAAAACTGTGGTTTAGACAACGTTAAAATGAGTTGGGGTCACGATGAATATCTCTATCAAATTATGAAAGATTATCTTCCAGAACCTGCACTTTATATAATTCGCTATCATTCCTTCTATGCACAACATAAAGAAGGAGCCTACAGCCACTTAATGAACGACAAAGACCACGAAATGTTCGAATGGGTCAAAAAATTCAATCCATACGATTTGTATTCAAAAGCTCCGGTTCCGCCCGATGCGAAAAAATTACGCCCTTATTATGAATCATTAGTTTCAAAGTACTTGCCAGATACGCTTCGGTTTTAATTTCAGAAAATTGTAAACTTAAAGACCATTTTTGTTGTCCTTATTTCTATTCGTAGGCTTGTAGCCCTAATTTGTATGATGTATTATGAATTAACATCCTAAACGACCCGGTTCTTGTTTACCTCAGTAGGACAAGAAAAATCCATAACCCAACAAGTAGAATTTGAATTAACAAAGGCAATCAGAACCGGTATATATCTTCCAAGACAAAAATATCTACCGAAAACGAACTCTGTCAATTGTTCAATGTTAACAGAACCTCGGTTCGAGGGGCTATCAAGAAGATGAACGCTAAAGATATTGTCCATGTTAAAAGTGGTAGTGGCGTTTAGGTATCGGAAATCAGCTTAAAAAATGCTTCCAAAATTTAAATATGTTTTTTGAACTTTCTTTAGATGAGGATAATATTTTTTAAACAATTAATGCCAGACTAATTCTTGAACCCATACTAACGGCACAAGCGGCTAAGTCTCGTACTGAAAATCAGCTTGAAGTTTTAAAAGGCAATATGGTCGCCATGTACAACTGCAATCTTAAGGATAAAAAAAGAAACAGAACTGGTCAACAGTTTTCATAGAACACTACTTTCAATAGCGGACAATAACGTACTGAAATTACTACTAAATCCTATTTTCAATTTAATGCCAAAATTAAAGTCCATCGTCTATGCTAAACCTACCGATGGAAATCGACAGACACATAAGAAAATAATGTTGACTCATCATGAAAATATACTTAACGCGATTATAGAACGAGATGAACAAAAAGCAACGGATGCTATAAGAAACCACATTATTGATACTCAAACCAATTATAAATCTTCAACACAATAAATGAGCTTTATAACTTTTGGAGAAACCATGCTCAGATTAACGCTTAACAATGATAACCCTTAATCAAAATCATCTCACGCCTTTCAAGTTAACTGCCCAGGGTCAGAATCCAATGTTGCCAGTTATTTAGTAGTATTGGGCAATGGGGTGAGCCATATAACAAAGTTCCCCAACAATCAACTTGGGAATACGGCAATTGATTCCTTACGATCGTATGGTATTGATGCCAAACATATAGCTCGAGCAGGGAATAGAATTGGCGCCTATTTTATAGAAATAGGCTCCTCCATACGCCCTTCAAGCGTTGTCTATAATCAAGCAAACTCGACCATCAGTAAAATAGAACCAAATGAATTTGATTAGGAGGAAATACTGGAAAATAAAAAATAGTTATTTCTTTCTGGCACCACGCCTGTACTCTCCAACATGCTCCCCGGCCAAATTTCCATTTAGGGACACCTTGACTTCCTGATTGGCATTCTCAAACTTTATATACACACTTTTATCTTCCCACTCTTTGGGCACTTGAAGATTCCTTGCATACCAACCTACTCCCCTGTAATAACCCCGAATATCGTCAAAAGCCTCCACCGCATTCCAAGTATGGGGTAAATTAAAACCATCCCAATCTTCAATTTTCAGGCTACTCATGGCCGCATCACCGTCACCTTTTTGAAATCGCCATGAAGAATTGATGGTCTTATCAATTCGCTGCGCGTTAATACCCTGTGAAACGATAATCAGTGAAATTAGAATAAAGGCTTTCATTTTCATAATTCGTAATTTAATATAAAGGTTGTTAGTATTATAGGCCCGCATCGTACTCGAACAAAGAATAACCCTCCTTCTCCTGTGAACCGGGTGCATCCGCTAGGTTATTATTTACTGCTTCGGTTGATGCTGGAATTGAAAACGGCATTTTACCACTTGGACTGAAAAAGAAATTTGAAAAATAGAGAATCATGGAAACAGATGAATTAAAAGAACTTTTTGCGGCATACGAGGCCAAACTAGACCGAGTATTACAATTGAGCGAAGGGACACTAAAAAAGATAGATCACGACAAAATCCAAAAACAGACCCGCTGGATATTCGTACTTAGAAGTATCGAGGTAGGCTCATTCTCGATATTGGCCATTATTCTCGGTAGCTATATAGCCAACAACTGGGCCGTTACACATTTGGCCGTTAGCGGAATCATTATACACCTTTTTTCGTTGATCGCCCTCGTGGGAAGTATAGGGCAGTTGGTCTTGTTACAACAAATAGATTACAAAAAGCCGATTATCTAAATCAGAAAAAAAATTGAAAAGGATAATTCTCATTCGCTTTTATTCTTGAAATTGGTGTTTCTTTCGGCTCCGGTGTGGTGGTCATATCCTTTGGTAGCACTTGACTATTTTTTCAATTTCGACCTGTACCCCCATTTAGATCCTGATTTTGTGCGAAATTATGTTGTGGTCAATGCGATGTTGATTTTTCCACTTATTTGGTTTTTGAGTAAATTGAACTAATAAAACTTGCATATTAAATGGATTAGAAAGACCATTGGCTTTTTTACTGGTACAAAAACAAAGAAGGCCTTGGAATTTTTAAATGAAATGGAGAAGTTTGAGAAATAACTTCACTAAGTTAAATCTGGATATAATGATAACAAGAAAGAGTATTGCCGTTGCCTTCATTCTAATTGCAGTGATACTTAGCGTAGTCTTCTATTTAAAAATCGATTACCCGGAAAACTTTGAAGGTTATTTTAAGAAATCGTATTATGGTCAGTTTGGGCCTTTGGCCATTTGTGTGGAGTTATTAGTTGCTGCTATTTACCTTTTCATGGGACATAAAAAATCCAATTTTGCCCTGGCGTTATTTGCATTTACAGCCTTGTCGGATATATTGTTCAATCTAACGGGCATCTTTATTAGCGGAGTGCCCAATTATGCCATGGTGCTGTTTTTTGTTTGTGCAATAGTTTCTTTATGGATAGCTTTTTCAAATGCCTTTAATTTGGGAAGGATAACCCTTTTATGGGCATTGACAAGTCTTATCCTTGGGAATGCCATAGAGTTTTACTTCAATTATTTTTAAGTGCTGTTATCTTCGATAGTAACCAACTCAATATTCTCTTCTTTTCCCTTCAATGCGCTCGCTCCCAAAGATATAATCTGAAACTCCTTTTGAAGTTGCAACTCATTTATCAAATCTTCCGACACTAAAATGTCCACCTCATATTGGTTGCAAAGCCCTTGAATACGAGCTGTTGTATTAAGTACATCTCCTGTAAAAATAATTTCCTTTTTTAGTGCGCCTATTTCGCCAGTAGTTACATTGCCGAGATGAAGTCCCGCTTTGAAAGTAGGTGCTACGCCAAAAGTTTTGTTATACCAATCTGTTTTCTTGCCGAGAGCTTCCTTCATGGCGAAAAAACAGTGGATACAATTGTTGTTTTTGATACCATCTTCATACTTCCAAGAAATAACAATTTCATCTCCGATATACTGATAGACTTCCCCAGAATGGCTAACAATGGCATCCGAAAAATCGGAGTAGTATTCCCTAAGCAATTCAAAATATTTGATGTGGCCCAACTGCTCGGCGATGGTCGTTGAGGATTTCATATCAGAAAACAGAAAAATTCGTTTTTCTTCAATGGGTTTGTGATACTTACCAGTAAAGAAATTCATAAGTACCCCATGGCCGATATTATCACTAATTTCAGAATAAAATAGACTTACAAAGAGACTAAAGGATATGGAAACCATTGTGCTCGCAAATTCAATATTGTTGAGAAAGTCCCACAATTTATCTAAAACTATGGGGTCAAAAAGGGATATTTGGGACTCCAAGGCCGCCGCTATGGGGTAGGAGATGAAGATGATTAGTAGCAAGAAAATGGTATAAAAGAAAGACTTATAGCCAATTTTCTGTAAAAAACTCTTTTTGCCGAACAGATTGCCTAGCCATACAACTTCGATGGTACCCACCAGTAATCCAACTACAATGATTGCTATGCTCGCAAAAAGAAAAACCGTGGGAGTCATCCTAATAACGGCAGACTGAGTTGAATTTTCTTCGAGTGCAGCAGTTAGAACAGCTTCTTGGGCGAACAAATTTACCCATCCCAAAATAAGCCAAATGACCCCGAACGGAATAATCCTTGTAATGTTTCTTTTTGTTTTTGGGGATAGCATTTATACCTAGTTTATAAGGAATTCCTCTTTGTTATTCTTTTATCTCCGCGTTTAAAAGATTTAAAATCTTATCTATTTCCCCTACTAAAGGAACATAGTGTTCGGTTTCTGCACTTATACCAGTAAGTATGAACGACAGCGCATTGTTTTCGAATTCTATGGATTTCATTAAAGACATATTACTTTTAGCATTTTTTTTTGGAGGTAATCCCATTATATCTTCGGTAACTTTCGAGTAGTCTAGAATCGTTCGCAAACTACCATTGCTGCCTCTTAGCAAATCACGAACAGTTTCCCTTTGTTTTCGAAGGTCTACTTCCTGTATTCTAATATTCTCAATAATTGATTCCCAAGAGGTAAGATATATCCGTAGTTCCTCACTCGAAATATCCTTTAAACTCCCAGAATTCATCATTTCGTTGAGTAAATAGTTGTTGGGGTTATAGGCAATCTCAAAAGCAAAGGCCTCAAAAAGCAGCTGCGAAAGTTGCTTCTCGTTTGGTAGTTGCGTTTCGTTATCCAATATTTTTAGAATAGTCTTGGCGCTTTCATAGTTGCTCCTATTCACTTCAATGAGCGTCTGTAGTTTCCTTTTGTTCGCCATAAATTCATTTTTCAGACCGTTGAGGTAAACTTGCTCCTTTTCTACGATAATACGCTCTTGGTTCGCATTGTTGATGCTTAAGGCAATCAGTATACCAATAACTACCAGTATGATCTCGCCAATGGCATACAATAGATAGTTACGAAGTTTATTTTCGGCAACGAGCTTCTGTCTAATTTTTCGAAATAATTTCATTACTAGTTCAATTTTCCATCTTAAATATATGCTTTATTTGAACTTTTGCTGACGCAATGGCTTGTAATTACTATTTTTCATTGGCTTTATTACCGATTTTTTATAGGCCTTATTCCAAAAATTAATAAATAAACTAACATCCAAAATTCTCCAATGGTTGCAGGTAGCATAAAAAAGCCAGTTAAGTAAAAAGAATTGACTGATTGAATACACAGGTAAAAATTGTTAGCTTTAATTTTTTATTTATCATAACCAGTTTGTTAGTGTTGGCTAAAATTCCTATACATATCTTCTAATATCAGTCTAAAATTTTCCCTATAAATATCTCCTTGACCCTCAATTAAAATCCGCTCAGCACTTTACCATTCATGTTTTTTGGGCTAGAAGCTTCTCTCTAAACATTTTTGACATAATTACTATTTTTCAACTTTTCACTTAATACTCCAGAAAGTAAGAATCCATTTCTAAGTTTATATCGGGAATCAAGTCCGGTTTCGTTCGTAAAATGGTAAATACCGATTTGCTAAATTGAGCTTTCTTCTATAATCATAGGGCAGCAAACATTCTCATATTCGGCGTTAATATTTGTAGGCTTAAAACATGTTTCACTGAAGAAACTATTTTTAGGCCCTTAATTTACTGTAGGTTAAGTTAAATGGAAGATTTTTTACCGATTTTATTCCGACAAACAATTAGATTTTATAATTCTTAATAATAAAAAAAGCCACTGTATTAACAGTGACTTATTGTCGGGGTGGCAGAGTTAGAACACTCTACCTTTTCCTTTAAAAATCAATTTATTACAATATTTTTTCAAAAATAGGACAAATGTAAGGACATGTGCCTCAGCGTTTTGACGCTTTCGTAACGTAAAAATAGTAAATCAATACCAAAATGATTCAAAACGATTTATATTTTATTGATTCGTCAAAGTAGCTTCTTCATTGATTTCATTAATAAAAGTTACAGCACCATTCGTAAGGTGCGCCACGATTTCGAGAACCTTTTCAACTTCTTCGGAAGATTCGTTGGTATTTCCAGTATGCTCAACTTCTTCCAAGTATAATCCTGCTCCAGCATACTATGAGCCTATAATTTGGTGTTTATCGATATGTTCTTTGGAGTGGAATCTATTCTCATAAATAAGTTCTGATACGAACGTATTGATGGTCGAATGCATACGCTAGGTTTCATCCAAAAACACACCTTTTTTATTAGAAATGGTTTTATCGCCCTGTAATATATGCTCTAAAGCCGATACTTCAGTGCCGTCCGGATGCACCCCTTTTTGTGGTTGTTTAAATTGTTGTGGGTCGCCCAAAACACGATGTTTGAGCCACAGTGTGAAACAGCAAGCGTATCTAACAATGATAATATGCCAAGCTTCTATAAATAAATAGATTGCGGACTCGCCAAATACTAATTTTCATTTGTTTTACGCCAAAAATTGGCTAACATAGACCCTGAAATATTCATCCAAGGACTGAAAACAGCCGCCGCCAGACCAAGTGTTGCTAGTTTACCCATAGACCCTGCCAAACCTGAAGCCATACCTCCGTTTTGTAATCCGACTTCAAAAGCTATGGTCTGACTCTGTTTTTTATTAAGTCCCGTAGCCCTACTCAACCAATAGCCGAAAAAATAACCTGCGCTGTTGTGCAATACCGCCGCAACAAAAAGCAATACACCTATTTCAAGTAAATGTTCACGACCGGCCGCAGTGGTCACCAAAGTAAAATAGACAATTCCAAACATTGAAAAATAAGGCATTGCTAAATCTAACTTTGCATAGTATTTGAATAGTAAATTGTAAAAGCTTCCAACGAGAACCGCACCACATAAAAAATTGATAATTTCTAAAATAGGAGCCACCATATTCAAATTTGATGAGTTCAGCGTCTTCATAAAAACCAAGGCCATCATTAACCAAATTGCAGAAAATAGTGCTATGCAGTAAATCTTTTTTTTGTGACCTGGACCGTAATTTTTTAGCACATCGTGAATCATGGCCGCCAATAAGGGTACCAATACAATTTTGACGATTGACATCATCATATTAAAAAAATCAATTTCTATAAAAGTACCAGCAAACAGTTTCATTAAAAAAGTGGTCATTATGGGTGCTGTTAGCGTAGAAATAGCCGTTACCGTAACCGATAGCACTAAATCCCCTTTGGCAATATAGGTCATCACGTTAGAGGCGAGACCGCTACTACAAGATCCAATAAGAACGATACCGGCTGCGATTTCAGCATCAAACCCAAAAATTTTGGCGATACCAAAGCCCATTAAAGGCATTATGGTAAATTGGCCTAATAGGGCAATAATAACACCTTTTCCTGATTTTTTAATACCGGTAAAATCTTTAATGCTCATTTGGGTGCCCATACCGAACATCACCAATTGTATAATAATAAGAATTAGCCATTTATTGCGAAGGTCTACGCCTCCTATATTCAAAAAGAACTCAGGTGACACCATGCCTGCAATTACTGCGGTAATTATCCAAAAGGTGTACTGATATCCTTCAAGTAATTTTAGATATCCCACACCAATTGCCAAACTTGCTGCACCTAAAATCAATGCCCCTTTCCATATCACCACTATTGCTTGAAATCCACCAATGGCAGATAAAACAAATAGTAACAGTGCAATCCAAAGAAAGTATTTTCGCATGAAACCAGCTTATTTGAAGTAAGTTTCGGCAAGTTTTTTTATGGCAATACCAGGACTTGCCAAAATAGGAATCGATTTCTCTTCTGAACTTAAAGTATCAACCACACGTGCCATAGATGCCTGTGCCAAAACAATCACATCGACCTCTTTAATAAGTGATTTGAGACCTTCTCTGACCATCTCATCGTGCTTTTCGGAGTTGCCAATCATTAAGAAATCAAAGGCACCTTCGCACAACTTAGAAACAATATTCACCTTTTTACCGGCAGCTTCAGCTCTTCTCTTGACCAAATCGCTGGTCGGCGCCAAAGTAGTGGATAAAGTAGCAATGACCCCAATTTTATCACCTATTTGAACCGCCTCATCAGCCATGGCTTGATCTACTCGAATTACGGGCACATTGCAAAGTGTCGCAGCAGTTTCAATTGCCGACCCGATGGAAGAGCAGGTTGCCAATATCACATCGGCACCGGCCGCTTCGGCTCCTTGAATATGGCTCACCACCCTTGAAG